>DASRJN010000313.1:0-10039 GCA_035649455.1 Acidimicrobiales bacterium | reverse complement strand
ACGACTCGGTGCCGCTGCTGCGCCCGCCAGCGCCCCCGGGAGGGGCAGGGCGTGCACCACGACCAGCTCCTGCACCGCCCGGGTGAGCGCCACATAGAGCAGGCGCAGCCCCCGGGCATCGCCGCCGGCGATGGCGGCCGGCTCGACCACCACCACGGCGTCGAACTCCAGGCCCTTGGCGTCGGGCGGGTCGAGCACCGTGACCGCGGCCGGTAGCTCGCCCAGCCCGGCCCGCTGCTCCGGTGGGACCACCACGCCCACCGTGCCGTAGGCGCCGGCCAGGTCGGCGGCGATGCGGCCGGCCTCGCCCGCCGGGTCACCGTCGTCGACCGCCACGAAGGTCGGCTCCCGGCCCCCGTCCCGCACCGACCGGCACGGCGTGACGTCGGGCGCGGCCTCGGCCAGCAGCCCGTTCGCCATGTCCATGATCGAGGCCGGGACCCGGTAGCCGAGATCGAGGTCTGCCCGCCGTGCCTCGGGCGGGGCGCCGAGATGGGCGATGGCCTCGTCCCAGGACACCTGGGCGCCGGCCGCGGTGGCCTGGGCCAGGTCGCCCAGCACCGTCATCGACGCGGCCGGGCTGCGGCGGGCGAGGGCCCGGAGCGCCATGGCCGACAGGTCCTGGGCTTCGTCCACCACGATGTGGCCGTAGCTGCGCGGCGGCCCGCCGATGGCCGCCTCGGCCTCGTCCAGCAGGGCCAGATCGGCCGCGGTCCAGGGCTCGTCGGCCACCCGGGGCGTGGATCGCCGCAGCATGGTCGCCTGCTCGTCCCGGTCGAGCACGCCCGCCGCGGCCGAGGCGAGCGCGGCGCGGTTGGTGACCAGCCGGCGCACGACGCCGGCGGCGGTGAGGTTGGGCCAGGCGCGGTCCAGCGCCCGGTTCCACTCCCGGTTGGCCCGCAGGTCGCTGGCCAGCTCTTCGGCGGGGACGATCTCGTCGCCGCGGCGCCGCACCAGCTGGGCCCGCACGAGCCGGTCGGCCTGGCGGCGGAAGGCGGCCCGCCCGACGTTGTGCGGGACGTCGCGGGCGGCGACCTCGTCGATCAGGTCGGCCAGGTCGGACCCCGCCACCCTCACCCCGCCCCAGGCGGTCGCCACCGCCACGTCCTCGTCCGGCGGGCGCCGCATCCCCGCCACCGCGGCGGCGATGACCGCGGCCTGGCGGGCGTCGCCCTTGACCGCCGCCGCGCGCTCGCCGTCCTCGCCCCGGACCCGGTAGGCGGTGCCGGCCAGCAGCCGCTCCAGGGTGGTCTGGCGGGCTGCCGTCTCGCCCAGCGAGGGGAGCACCTGGGCGATGTAGCGCAGGAAGATGGGGTTGGGCCCGATGACCAGCACGCCCTCGACGTCGAGGCGCTGCCGGTGCTCGTAGAGCAGGAACGCCGCCCGATGCAGCCCTACAGCGGTCTTGCCGGTCCCCGGGCCGCCCTGCACCACCAGGCAGGTGGCGAGCGGCGCCCGGATGACCTCGTCCTGCTCGGCGGCGATGGTGGCGACGATGTCGCGCATCTCGCCGGTCCGGCCCCGCTCCAGCTCGGCCAGCAGCGGGTCGGGGATGCCGCCGTGGTGAGCCGCGTCCACACTGTCGGGGTCGTCGAACACCTCGTCGAACAGGTCGTCGAGTCGGCGGCCGGTCATCATGAAGCGCCGCCGTCGCGACAGGCCGAGGGCGTCGACCGCCGTGGCCCGGTAGAACGGGATGGCCACGTCGGCCCGCCAGTCGACGACCACGGGGTCGCCGCGGGCGTCCTCCACGTGGCGCCGCCCGACGTACCAGGTGTCGCCGTACTCCTCGTCCAGGCGGCCGAAGCTCAGGCCCCCGACGTCGGTGTCGAGCGAGGCCAGCCGGTGGCGCAGGTGGGCCTGGGCGATCAGGCCGTCGACGGCTTCGGCCGCCATGCCGTCGAGCGCGGCGGTGGCGGCGGTGCGGTCGCGCATGGCGGCGAGGCAGGCGTAGGCGGTGTCGATGTAGGACTGCTCGTCGGCGAGATCGGGATGGGACACGGGCTCCTCCCGGCTCCACAGGGGGGCAGACGACGTTAGTGCCTGACGGGCGCGCCGACACGACGAATTTCCAGGTGGCATCCTTCCGGGATGGAGCGGCTGTCAGGCCTGGACTCGGCGTTCCTGTCGTTCGAGACGCCCGCCATGCACCTGCACGTGGCCATCGCGGCGGTCCTCGACCCCTCGACCATGCCCGAGCCCTACTCGTTCGAGCAGCTGCGCTCGTTCATCGCCGGCCGGCTGATGGGTGACGCCGCCTTCCGCCGCCGTGTGGTCCAGGTGCCGCTGCGGCTCAACCACCCGGTGTGGGTCGAGGACCCCGATCTCGACCTCGACCACCACATCCGCCGCCATGTGCTCCCCTCCCCCGGCGAGGCCGCCGAGCTGACCGCGCTCACGGGCGAGATCGTGGGCGAGCCGCTGGACCGGTCCCGGCCGCTGTGGGAGATCCACGTGATCGAGGGCCTCCACGACGGCAACGTGGCGCTGCTGGGCAAGATCCACCACGCCGCGGTGGACGGCGTGTCGGGCGCCGAGCTGTTCGTCCACCTCTTCGACCTCACGCCCGAGCCCGCACGCCGATCCGACGACGGCTCGCCCAGTCCGCGCCCCGAGCCCGAGCGCATCCCGTCGAGCCCCGAGCTCGTGGGCTACGCCCTGTGGTCGCAGATGCGGCGCACGGTCCAGCTCCCCGGCCTCATCGGGCGCACGCTCGGCACGGCCACCCACCTGGCCCGGCGGCGCCGCGACCCCGCCGCGGTGGTGGGCGCGCTGCCGCTCCAGGCGCCCCGGACACCGTGGAGCGGCGCCATCACCGCCCACCGCACGGTCGCTTTCGCCCGGGTGAAGCTGAGCGACGTGCGCAAGGTGCGGGCGGCCTTCGGGGTCAAGGTCAACGACGTCGTGCTGGCGCTGACGTCCAGCGCCCTGCGCCACTACCTGGCCGACCACGACGCCCTGCCGGCCGACTCGCTCGTGGCCATGGTCCCGGTCTCGGTGCGCGCGGAGGACGAGCACGGCCGCACCGACAACCGCATCTCCGGGATGTTCGTCCGGCTCCACACCGAGATCGACGACGTGGCCGAGCGGCTCAGCGCCATCGCCCTCGCCACCCGGGGCGCCAAGGAGGACCACCAGGCCGTCGACGCCAAGTTCCTGCAGAACTGGGCCGAGCATGCCGCCCCCGCCACCTTCGCGCTGGCCACCCGGCTGTACTCACAGCTGAACATCGCCGACCGCCACCCGCCGCTGTACAACCTGGTGGTGTCGAACGTCCCCGGCCCCGACTTCCCCCTCTACCTGGACGGGGCCGAGCTGGTGGCCACCTACCCCATGGGGCCCGTCTCGGAGGGCGCGGGGCTGAACGTCACCGTGCTGTCGTACCTGGACAACGTGGACTTCGGCTTCCTGGCCTGCACCGAGCAGGTCCCCGACGTGAACACCATGGCGGCCGACGTCGAGCTGGCCATGGCCGAGCTGCTGGCCGCTCAGCCCACCGGATAGCGCCGATCGCCGTTGCCCCGCGCCGCCGCCACCCGGTCGGCCTGGACCTGCTGCTCGTAGACCAGCCGGGCCATCCAGAAGCGGAGGAAGCGGGCGAGCGCGCCCTTCACGAACAAGGCCGCGCCCACGACCGCGAACGTCAGCCCCAGCAGCCCCACGACGATCGCGTCGCGCTGCTGGAGCGGGTTGCGGGTGCCGTGCGAGATGAACCAGGCGGCCACGCCGAAGCATGGCCCGGCGACGAGCCCGGCCACGCCCAGCTTGACCAGCAGGCGATCCAGCCCGGTGGCGGGATCGCGCAACTTCATGCCGGCCACGTCGGCCCGGAACTGCTCGACGCGCTCACTTGTTTCCGTCATCTCTCAACCACCCAGGTATGCGGAGGACAGCTTGGACTCGATCTCGCCGGGCAGACCGACCGCGGCCACGCGGCCCTGCACCAGCAGGGCGGCCCGGTCGGCCACCCCCATGACGACGCGGGCGAACTGCTCGACCACCAGCACCGACACGCCCGCCCGGGCCATGCCGGCCACCTGGCCGTAGAGCTGTTCGACCACCAGCGGGGCCAGGCCCATCGACAGCTCGTCGAGCACCAGCACCGCCGGATCGGTCGCCAGCCCGCGGGCCAGCGCCAGCATCTGCTGCTCGCCGCCGGACAGCGTGCCGGCCAGCTGGCGGCGCCGGTCCCGCAGCTTCGGGAAGCGGTCATACGCCGCCTCCTCGACCGCCGCGCGGCGCCGGCCGCGGGCGATCCCGGCCGCCATGCGCAGGTTCTCGCGCACGGTCAGGTTGGGGAACACGCCCCGGCCCTCGGGGATGAGGCACAGCCCGGCCCGGGCGCGGGCCGTGGCCGAGGCGGCATTGACCCGGCGCCCGGCGAGGATCACGTCTCCGCCGGCCAGCGGGTGCAGTCCGGCGAGGACGTTCAGGAGCGTGGTCTTGCCCGCCCCGTTGGGCCCGAGCACGGCCAGCACCTCCCCGGCGCCGAGCGTCAGGTCCACGCCGCGGAGTACCTCGATGGGCCCGTACGCGGCCCGTACGCCCCGCAGCTCGACCAACGGCTGGGCGGCGCGGCTCATCGCCGCCTCCCGGGCACCGAGCCGAGGTAGGCGTCCAGCACCGCCCGGTTCCCCTGGATCTGGCGCGGGGTGCCGACCGCCAAGACCCGCCCGAAGTCCAGCACGTGGACCGTCTGGCAGGTGGTCATGACCAGGTGGACGTCGTGCTCCACCAGGACCACGGCCACGCCCTCCCCGGCCACGATCCGCAGCACCTGGCGGAACGCCGCGGTCTCGGCCTCGTCCTGGCCCGAGGCGGGCTCGTCCAGCAGCAGCACCTTGGGCCCGGTCGCCAGCGCCCGCGCCAGCTCCACCCGCCGCGCCGTCCCGGTGGGCAGCTCGTCGGCTCGGGAGCCGGCCATGTCGGCCAGCCCGGCCACCTCCAGCGCGGCGTCGGCGTCCCGCCCCGGTCGCCGTGCCCCGCGGACCGAGGCGGCCAGCTCGACGTTCTCCCGCACCGTGAGCAGGCCGAAGAGCTCGAGTCGCTGAAAGGTGCGCGCCAGGCCCCGCCGGGCCCGCCGGTACGGCGCCAGCCGGGTCACGTCGCGCCCGTCCACCAGCACCCGGCCCGACTGGGGCGTCACGAGCCCGGTGACGACGTTGAACAGCGTGGTCTTGCCGGCGCCGTTGGGCCCGATCAGCCCGGTCACCGCTCCGGCCTCGGCCCGGAGGCCGACCCGGTCGAGCGCCAGGTGACCGCCGAAGCGCACGGTCACACCGTCGACCTCGAGCGCGGCGCTCACGATCCGACCACCTCCCGCTCGGGCTCCAGGCCCAGCTCGCGGTCGAGCGCGGCCACCTCCTCCGCGGTGAACGGCCGCACCATCCCGGCCCACTCCAGCGGCACGGCGTCCCCTGCTTCCTCGGCCGGCTCGCCCGGCCCCTGCCGAGCCTCCAGCACCTGGGCCGCCAGGCCGCCGGTGGCCAGCTCGGCCACCAGGGCCAGGGCGAACGGCCCGCCGGTGAGCACCTCCGCCAGGCGCAGGCCCACCACCGCAGCCAGGCCCACCAGCGTCCCCGCCACCAGCACCGGCCGGCGGCGCAGCGGCGCCAGGGCCTCGCGCACCGAGTGGGCGATGCCGTTGGGGTTCCGGCCCAGCGTGATCCCCAGCGTGCCCGGCAGCACCCGGTTCACGTTCTCGAACCAGGGGGCTGCCTCCACCAGCAGCGGCAGCCCCCCGATCAGCACGCCCGCGGCGAGGGCGCCCGCCGCGCTGCCGATCCCGCCCACCACCGCGACCAGCAGCAGCGGCAGGCTCTGCACGAAGGCGAAGTTCTGGGGCCCGACCGCGCCGAGGGTGCCGCCGTACAGGGCGCCGCCGAAGCCGGCCATGGCGGCCGACAGCGTGAACACGGCCAGCTTGACCAGCGTCGTGTTGATCCCCAGCGTGGCGCTGGCCGCGGGGCTGTCCTTCAGCGCCAGCAGCCGCTGGCCGAACGTCGAGCGCCGGATGGCCACCACCGTCAGGTACAGGACCGCGAAGACCACGCTGAGGAACACCAGCCGGGCCCGCTGGGTGTCCACGCCGGGCACGTCGAGGGGGTCGACCACCACCGAGCCGGTCCCGAAGATGCTGATCCGCGTGTTCAGCAGAACGAAGTCGCGCAGCCCGAAGATCCACTGGTCGAGCAGCATGGCGAAGGCCGCGGTGGCCAGCGCCAGGTAGATCCCGGACATGCGCAGTGTAGGCAACGCCACCAGCGCGCCGACCATGCCCGTCACCACCGTCGCCACCACCAGCCCGGACACGCTGCCGCCCTGGCCGTGGTGGGCCATGAGGATTGCGCCGATGCCCGCGAAGCTCATCTGGCACAGCGACAGCTGGCCGGCGAAGCCCACCAGCGGGACCAGCGACAGGGCGATGATGGCGACGGCCACGATTTTCTGCAGCCCCACCGCGTCGGGCTCGGAGGCGATGGTGGCCGCGACCGCGCCGGCTGCCACGAACAGCCCGGCGGTGGCGAGCGCCCCCGCCCACCCCGGCCGGGGCACCACCTCGCGCGAGGTTCGGGTGCTGTGGCCCCGGAGGCGGCTGTGCGGCAGGGCCAGCAGCACCACGAACAACACGACGACCGGGATGGCGAAGCGGAACTGGGCCAGCAACAGCCGCTCCGTCGGCAGATAGGCGAGGGCGTAGGCGTCGAGCAGCCCCAGCAGGACCGCGCCCAGGAACGTCAGCGGCAGGCTGCGCAGCCGGCCGATCATCGCCGCCGCGTAGGCGTTGACGATCATGAGAGCCAGGTTCACGTGGGACAGCCCCACCGACGGCGCGACCAGGATCCCGGCCACCGCCGCGGTGGTGCAGCCGATGGCCCAGGCCAGCATGGCCGAGCGGCGCGGCGTGGCCCCGTTGAGCATGGCCAGCGGCCGGTCGTCGACCGCGGCCCGCATCGCCAGCCCCGCCCGCGAGCGGTACAGCAGCAGGCGCAGGCCCACGGCGAGCGCCGCCGCGGTCACCAGCCCGGCCACGTCGTGCCACGTCACGGCGACGCCGAGGACGTCGAAGGACTCGTTGCCCCAGAAGCGGCTGAGCGGCCGGGCCACGTCCGGCGGCCACACCCACAGGCCCACGCCGATGAGCGCGGCCAGGAGCCCGATGCTCACCACGATGCGGACCGTCTCGGGGGCGTCGTGCAGGCCGCGCATCACGCCCCGCTCGATCACCAGACCCAGCAGCGGGGCCAGCACCCCGAGCACCACCACCAGGGCGACCGGCGCCGGCCAGTGCCAGCCGAAGCGCAGCTGCCAGTAGGCGAAGGCACCCAGCATGCCCACCGCGCCGTGGGCGAAGTTGAAGATGCCGGTCGTGGTGTAGGTCAGGACGAGGCCGCTGGCCGCCACCGCCAGGATGGCGGCGGTGGCCAGGCCGGTGATGGTGGCCTCGAGGAAGACATCCATGGCCTGGCCCCGGCGCCGCGGCTCAGGCCGCGGGGTGCGGCACTCCGTAGTCGTCGGTCAGCTCGATGACGTTGCCCGGGTCGCAGTTGTAGATGCCCTCGTTGGGCTCGGTCAGCGCCTCGTCGTACTCGAAGCCGCCGGCAGTGGCGTGAACCGCGAGGCTGCACTGGGTGGCCACGGCGTTGCCCGGCGTCTGGGGCGAGTGCAGCCCGCCCGCGGTCCAACCCTCCTGGGCCGCGGCGTGCTCCAGGATGCAGGCCCGGCTCAGGTCGCCCCCGCACTCGTTGGCGGCCACCGCGAACAGCAGGAAGCCGGACAGGCCCTGCATCCCGAGCATGGCGGTCTTGCCGTCCGGGTTGTACCGCTCCATGAGCTCCAGGTAGTCGGCGAGGGCCGGCACCTCGTCGGCGAGGCCGAAGGGCGGGAAGGCCGAGCGCATGAAGGTGGCGTCGCTCATGCTGGACGCGCCCTCCTGCATGAACTTCTCGTCCAGGAAGTTGGGCTGGAGATGGGTGAAGGTCGGGTACCAGGCCTCGGTCTGCATGGCCTGCTGGAGGGCGACCATGTTCTCGGGCTCGCCGATCATCTCGAAGGCGGTCACGCCCTCGTCTCGCATCTTCTGCACGAAGCCGCGCCAGCCGGTCTCGCCCAGCGGCCGGTACTGCTCGTCGAAGACGACGTCGAAGCCGAGTTTCTGGGCCGTCTCCACGATCTGGTCGTGGATGGTGGCCGGGCCGTCGAGGTTCACCCACAGGATCCCCAGCTTGGTGGCGTCGGGGTACGCCCCCTCGAGCCAGCGGTAGCCGGCCGAGGCGAAGGAGTACACCGGGTTCGGCACGGGCTGGACCTGGAGCTCGGCCACCCGGGCATGGGGCGTGACCACGTAGCCCGGCAGGTTGATGAGCCCGCAGGCGACCCGGGCGCCGCTGTCCTGGGCGTCGAACACCGCGCCCCCGCCCACCAGGGCGAAGTCCTGTTGGCAGGCCTCGCCCACCCGCTGGCTGTACTCGAACAGCTTGGCGTCGAGGTCGTCGATGACCACGCTGCGGCCGCCGATGCCGCCGTGCTCGTTGCACCAGGCGGCGAAGGCCACCGCCGCGTCGTACATCTCCTGGGTGAGCCCGGGCCGCTCGGCCGAGCCCTTGTCGGTGACGGTGCCGAGGTGGATCTCGTCGGCGGTCAGGCCGACTTCGCCGGCCGGTCCCGGCTCGCCGTCCCGGCACACGTTCTCCAGGTCGCCGAAGCCGCCCTGGTCGAGCCGGCTGCCGGTCGCGGTGTCCCCTCCCCCACTGTCCGCCGTCGCCTCGTCCCCGGCGGCAGGCGCCGTCCCGATCTCGGTCTCGTCCGCACCCCGTGTGCACGCTGCCGCCGCTAGCGCCATCACGGCCAGCGCCGCGATGGCGTGGCGAGCAGTTCTCACGGAGCCCCCTCCCGGCTGGTGAGCAAAATTAGAACGAGTTCTAAATCTAACGGGTCGTCAGATCCGTGTCGACACGAGCCCGGGGCAGGGGCGTAGGGTCGCAGGTGGAGGTGGTGGAGTGCGCATCACGGCGAAGGTGGACTACGCGGTGCGGGCCGCCACCGAGCTGGCGGCCGCGCCCCCGGGTCCGATGAAGGGCGATGCGCTGGCCACCAGCCAGGGAATCCCGGTCAAGTTCCTCGAGAACATCCTCGCCGACCTGCGCCGGGCCGGGCTGGTGGCGAGCCAGCGGGGCGCCGAGGGCGGCTACCGGTTGGCGCGGCCGCCTTCGGACATCACGGTGGCCGACATCATCCGGGCGGTCGAGGGTCCGCTGGCCGACGTCCACGGCACCCCACCGGAGATGGTCGCCTACGCCGGCCCGGCCGCCGATCTGGCCAAGGTGTGGGTCGCGACCCGGGCCGCGCTGCGGATGATCCTGGAGGAGGTCACAGTGGCGGACATCGCCGGCGGCTCGTTGCCGGCCGCGGTGGAATCGTTCCTGGAGGCCCCGGACGCCTGGTTGCGACGCTGAATGCCTATGACATGAGCCACAGGTGAACGGCAGGCTGCGGGTGAGAGTCGGGCCTGCTGGCTGCGCTAGCGTGGACGATCTATGTCCCGCAGGATCGAAATCGAGCTCACCAGCTCCCGTGACGATGGATCCTGGACCTGGCGGGCCGCGGGCGCGCGCGAGCCCAAGGGCACGCTCGAGACTGCGATCCTGCCCAGCGGGGCCAAGGTCGGGGATGTGCTCCGGGTCGAGATCGAGGGCTACCTCGAAGGCCTGAGCGTCATCGCCGTAGTGCCTCCGCGTGCCGCCCGGTCCGAGCCCGAGCGCCTGGAGCTCAAGTCCGCGACGGCTGGAGAGCAGCCCCTGGTCACCACCGCCCTGGTGCGAGGCGCCGGCGAGCGAGGCGACCGCGGTGAGCGTTCCGGCCGCCGGCGGTCGGAGCGCGGCGACCGCGGCCGCGAGGGTCGCGACGGTCGCGAGGGCGACCGCCGCCCCCGCGACCGGGACCGCGATCGTGACCGGGACCGGGATCGTGACCGCGACCGTCCCCGTGAGGACGCCCGCCACGAGCGCCCCTCCCGCCCGGCGGCCCCCGCCGTCGACCT
>DASRJN010000312.1:0-8171 GCA_035649455.1 Acidimicrobiales bacterium | reverse complement strand
GGACCCCGAGCACTCGACGACCCGCTACCGCCGGGAGGCCGCGGCCCGCCTCGCGTCGTGACCGGCTTCAACTTCGCCGACGCATGGGAGGTGGCGGCCGACGCCGTCCCCGACCGGGAGGCGCTGATCGTCGGCGCCCGGCGGCTGACCTACGGGGCGCTGGAGGACCGGGCCAACCGGCTGGCCCAGCACCTGTCGTCGCAGGGGATCGGTGCCGGCGACCACGTGGCGCTGTACCTGGAGAACTGCACCGAGTACGTCGAGGCGATGCTGGCCGCCTACAAGCTGCGGGCCGTCAGCATCAACGTCAACCACCGCTACGTCGAGGGCGAGCTGCGCTACCTGCTGGACAACAGCGACTCGGTGGCGGTGATCACCCAGCCGTCGCTGGCGGCGACCGTCTCGTCGGTGCTGCCGTCGCTGCCCGCAGTGCGGTGGGTGCTCACCGTCGGCTCGGAGTACGAGGCGGCGCTGGCGGCCGCTTCGCCCGCTCGTCCCGAGATCGAGCGCAGCGGCGACGATCGCTACATCCTCTACACCGGGGGGACGACCGGCCTGCCCAAGGGGGTGGAGTGGCGCCAGGCCGACGCCTTCTTCGCGTGCATGGGCGGCGGCGATCCCTCCCGGCTGTCGGGGCCAGTGGCGCGGCCCGAGGAGCTGCGCGACCGGATCGTGGAGCGGCCCGCCACCTACCTGCCGCTGGCCCCGATGATGCACGCCGCGGCCCAGTGGACCTCGTTCGCCTGGTTCTTCGCCGGGTCGCGGGTCGTGCTCATGGCCGGCGCGCTCGACCCGGACGCGGTGTGGCGCACGGTGGAGGCCGAGCAGGTCAACCTCATGACGGTGGTGGGCGACGCGGTGGCCCGGCCCCTGCTCGACGCCTGGGACTTGGCCGGTGGCTACGACGCCTCGTCCCTGTTCTCGTTCTCCAACGGCGGTGCGCCCATGGCTCCCGCCACCCGGTCCCGGATCTTCGCCACGCTGCCCCACGTCATGGTGGTCGACGGGTTCGGCTCGTCCGAAGCGGGCACCCAGGGCGCCATGCGGGTGGCGGCGGGGGAGGGCTCGTCCGCGTCCAGCCTGGTCCGCTTCGACCGGCCCACCAAGCCCACCATCGTCGTGGACGCGGACGGCGTGGAAGTGGTGCCCGGCTCGGGCGTCGTGGGCCAGGTGCTGGCCGGCGGCCACCTGCCGGTCGGCTACTACAACGACCCCGAGCGGACCGCAGCCACCTTCGTCGAGCGGGAGGACGGGCGCTGGCTCATCACCGGCGACATGGCCACCGTCGGCGCCGACGGTGCCATCGAGCTGCTGGGCCGGGGCTCGGGCGCCATCAACACCGGGGGGGAGAAGGTCTTCCCCGAGGAGGTCGAGAGCGTCCTCAAGGCTCATCCGGCGGTGTACGACTGCCTGGTGGTCGGCGTGGACGACGACCGCTGGGGCACCGCCGTGACGGCGGTGGTCCAACCCGTCGCGGGGACGTCGGTCACGCTCGACGACCTGGCCGCCCACTGCAAGGCCACGCTCGCGGGCTACAAGGCCCCCAAGCACCTGGCGCTGGTGGACGCCATCGTCCGCTCCCCGTCAGGCAAGGCCGACTACCGCTGGGCCCACTCCGCCGCCCGGGCGGCGCTGGGCCAGCCGTCGGCGAGCGGTCAGACCTCGTAGCAGTAGGCGCGCCAGTTGCCGGAGCGGGGCAGCGGGCACAGGGCGGCCGTGGCCCGCAGCAACCAGTCGAGGACCAGGTCGAGGGCCTCGTCGCCCACGCCCGGGGCCGGGACGACCACCAGGCCGCGGCGAGGGTGGTCCTGGGTCACCCGCCAGCCCTCGGGGACGGGGACCCCGCGCTCGACCAGCGTTCGGACCACCTTGGGCCCCTGACCGTGCTCGATGCCTGCGGTCTCGGGGTCGCGACCCTGCGGTGGCACCCAGGTCGCCATGGGGACCAGCGGCCCGCGGGCGGCCAGCAGCATGCCCATGGTCGAGCGGGGGGCCGGGGGCTCCGCGACGTTCAGGCCGGGCGAGAAGTTGATCCAGCCGGCGCCGGCATCGGCCAGTTTGGCCATGCGCCGCACGACCGCGGCGCGCTCGTCCTCGGCGAACTCGACGACCACCGGTTCCGGCACGGGCACCCGACCAACCTACGCCTCGTGGCGATGGTCGGGTAATACGGAGCGCACTGGCCGCCGCTCGGCGAGCGTCGCCGTCCTAGGCTCCGCGGCTATGGATCTCCCCCATGCTCTCCGCGAAGCCCTGGAAACCCAGGTCATCGAGCACGAGCCGACGCGGGCGGCGTTGGTGTTGCGCAACGCGGTGGCCGACCTCGGGCCCGAGGAGGTGACCGGCGGCCTGCTGGACGCAGCGGCGGTGGCGCTGCGGCGCTACGTCGCCGAGACCGACGAGGCCTACGAGCAGGTGGAGCTGCTCGACCGGCTGGCCCTCGACGGGGCCGTCCCGGCGGACAGCATCGACGTCCTGGCCCGCATGCTGACGCTGGCGGCGTCGACCGCGGGAGGTGTGCGGCCGCCCATCGAGGGGCTGGTGGCCGAGCTGGGCCCCGAGCAGGCGCTCTTCGGCGCCTGGCTGACCACCCTCGCGGTGATCCGGATCGTGTCGATCAGCCTGGAGCGCACCGAGGTCGAGATCGCCGAAGTGGTCGCGGAGGCGGTCGACGCGTTCTGATGCGGGCGCGCGGCAGCCTCCCGCCTAATATCTGACACATCGTCAGATATCGGGCTGATCGCTGAACAGGCGAGGAGGATCATGGGGCTGCTCGACGGCAAGGTCGCCATCGTCACCGGGGCGGGGCACGGCATCGGCCGGGGCCACGCCATGGAGCTGGCGCGCCAGGGTGCCCGGGTGGTGGTCAACGACCTCGGCGGCTCCGTGGGCGGCGAGGGTTCGTCCAAGGACGCCGACGTCACGGTCAAGATCATCGAGTCGCGGGGCGGCGCCGCGGTCGCCAACTACGAGGACGTCTCGGACCACGAGGGCGCCGGCCGGTTGATCGGCCAGGCGGTGGACGAGTGGGGCCGGCTCGACGTGCTGGTGAACAACGCCGGCATCGTGCGGGACGGCGCCATCTGGAACATGAGCGACACCGACTTCGACGCGGTGCTGCGAGTGCATGTGAAGGGCACGTGGGAGCCGTGCCACTGGGCGGCCAAGCATTGGCGCGAGCGGGCCAGGGCCGGTGAGTCGTTCACCGGGCGGGTGATCAACACGACGTCCGGCGCCGGGCTGGTCGGCAACTTCGGCCAGACCAACTACGCCACGGCCAAGGCCGCCATCGCCGGCCTGACCCAGACCCTCAGCCTGGAGCTGTACCGGCTCGGGGTCACCGTCAACGCGGTGGGGCCGGCGGGCGCCACCCGCATCACCGCCACGATGCCGGGGGCGCCGGCGGTGATCGAGCCGGACGACCTGGGCGAGGACCAGTACAACCCGATGGACCCTGCCACCTCGTCCCCGCTGGTCGCCTGGCTGGCGTCGGACGAGTCCCAGCACGTGACCGGGCAGGTGATCCGGGCGGTGGCGGATCGCATCGTGTGGATGCGGGGCTGGAGCGACGGTCCCAGCGTCTCCAACGGCGGGAAGCGCTGGGATGCCACCACGCTCGGCACCGTGCTCGCCACCGACGTCTTCGGCACGCGGGCGCCCGGTCTGCGCTATTGACCCTGTGAACGAGTACCGTCCACCTGATGGGGGGACGCGACAATGTGGTCGCCGGAGGTGGCCAGGCCTACCTACGTGACGTGCAGTACCGCGACAGCTCGCGGCTCGCGGCCCGCGCCCGCTTGCACGTGAAGTACGGCACGGCCCCCGTCGCGTGGTTCCCGTGGCTCGCCACCCAGGTCCGCTGGCCCCAAGGCGCCCGGGTGCTGGAGGTGGGCTGTGGCGCGGGCTGGATGTGGGCCGAGGCGGCCGCCCGGCTGCCGATTGACCTGGAGCTGACCCTCACGGATCTGTCCGGCGGCATGGTCACCGAGGCGGTCGAGCGGGTCGGCTCGCTCGGGCGCTATCGCCGCGCCGTGGGCCGGGTGGCCGACGTCCAGGAGCTGCCGTTCCGGGACGAGTCCTTCGACGTGGTGGTGGCCAACTATGTGCTGCACCACGTGCCCGACGCGGGCCGAGCGGTGGGCGAGATGGCCCGGGTCCTACGGCCGGACGGGGTCGCCGTCGTCGCCTGCGTCGGCGATGGGCACCTGGCGGAGCTGCATCAGATCCGGCAGGAGGTGTTCGGCGAGGACTGGGCCTGCGCGCTGCCCGCCACGTTCGGCGCCCGGTCGGGGGCTCGGCTGTTGCCGTCGCGGTTCGGCCGCGTCGACTGGCGCCCGTACGACGATCGGCTCGACTGCCGAGACCCCGACGACGTGGTCGCCTACCTGGCGTCGACGCCGCCCGTCGAGGACGCCGACGCCGCGCAGCACACCCGCGTCGTCGAGCTGGTTCGGGCCCGCTTCGACGCCCAGGGCGGCCGGTTGCAGGTGAGCAAGGACACCGGCCTGTTCATCTGCCACGCGCCCAGCGCGCCGTCGCGGTAGAGAACCAGCGAGGGCGGCGCCTGGTGGCGCCGCCCTCGGGCTGGTGTCGGTGGTGTTGCGGAGTCGGCCGGGCTGCGGCACCCGGCCGTGTTGGGATCAGCCGAGACCCAGCCGCCGGCTGCAGGCCGGCCAGGAGCCCCAGCCCGAACGGGCCTGGAGGCGCTGACCCATCAGGATCTGCGTCTCGCGTGAAGCATCGCTCGGCAGGCCGGTGCCACCGACGCTCCGCCAGGTGCTCAGCGAGAACTGCAGGCCGCCGTAGTAGCCGTTGCCCGTGTTGGCCGCCCAGTTGCCACCGGCCTCGCACTGAGCGAGGGCATCCCAGGTGGCGTAGCTGTTCGGGTCACCGATGCCACCGCCAGTGTCCGGCGGTGCTTCTTCGGTGGGGGGCGGTTCGGTCGCAGGGGGACGGGTCGTCGGCGGATCGGTCGTCGGCGGCTCCGTGGTGGGAGGCGGCGGCGGCTCCGTGGGCGGAGGGGGCGGTGGGGTGGTGGTCGTCCGCAGCGACAGCGCGGCATTGGCCTTGGCCAGATCGGCCAAGGACGCGTCGCGCCGCAGGGCGACTAGAGACGTCTCCGACTCGGCGGCCGCCTCGACCCGGTCCTGCCCACTGTCGGGAACCACGACATTGGCAAGGACTACCGGGCCGACGAGCAGGGCGAGACCGGCGGCACCGCCGATGATCGCCCGGCGCACCGCAGTGCGGCTGGCCGAGTCGTTGGTACTGGGAGGGTGGTCTGTGGGGGGTCCCATCAGCGGCAATCTCCTTCCGTTGGCGCGCGCGTAAGGGCTTGGGGATTCGAGAGGGAGTGCAACCAGGGGCGCCCCAGCGCGTGCCGTCCTATGCGGTTGGTGAAAGGAGTCTGACACGATCGCAACAATTCCGCAACGTTGAGTGGTTGGAGAGAGCCCCCAGTGGCCCCTCTCCGTGGTCTCCCAGCAGAACTTCAGATGCCACCGTAGATCGTGGCGAAGGGCGCGTGCAGCACACCCGTCCGAGCAGATCTGACGGTGTGTCAGAAGTTGTGCCACACTCGTTCCGGCCCTGGTCAGGAAGGGAAATCTGTTTGTGACAGAGCGCAGCGGCAGTACCACGGAACCGGCTCGCAAGCCGCCCCTGGCGGGCGTTCGGATCGTGGAGTGCTCGATGCTCGGGCCCGGGTCCGTCACGACACATTTGGCGGACCTCGGCGCCGACGTCATAAAGGTTGAACCGCCCTCGGGTGACTACATCCGCGAGATGACATGGCCCATCGTCGAGGGCGTCTCGCTCATGCATCTTCATGTGAGCCGGGGCAAGCGTTCGGTGACGCTCGACCTCCGCACCGAGGAGGGCAGGGCGGTGTTCGTGGACCTCGTGCGAGGCGCCGACGCGGTGGTCGAGGCGATGCGACCGGGCGGGCTGGACCGGCGGGGCGTGGGCTACGAGGCGTTGCGCCAGGTCAACCCCGCGCTCGTGTTCATCACGATCTCCGGCTACGGCACGACCGGTCCGTATCAGGACATGCCCAGCCACGGCGTGGCCTACGACACCTGGGCCGGCCTGGTGAACCCGGGCATCGACGACGACGGGTTCGCGTACATACCGGAGCACCCGTCGATGGGCATCCACGCGGGCCCGCTGTTCGGCGCGTTGGGCATCCTGGCCGGGATCATCCGAGCCCGCGAGACCGGCGAGGGTTGCCGCATGGAGATCGCCCAGTCGGATGCAGCCGCGGCCATGGACTGGTACCGCAGCGAGACGTGGAAGGCGTATGAGCGCCCGCAGAGCGAGGTCACGGGCAACGCAGCCGACAACTACGAGCGTCGGGCCCCGGGCACGGCGGGCATGCGTCACGGCGTCCGCTATCAGATCTACGCGTCGGCGGACGGCTTCGTGCTGTTCCAGGCGTCGGAACGGGAGTTCTGGCGGAACTTCTGCGAGGGCGTGGACCGCCTCGACATGTTCGAGCGCTGGCCCGGAGCCCGCGTGGCCGACCACGCCCCGGGGAACCGGGAGATGCAGGCGGAGCTGCGGGACATCTTCGCCACCAGGACCACACAGGAGTGGATCGCATTCGGCGACGCCCACAACACGCCCATCGCCCCGGTGAACACGCCCCAGACCCTGGCCGACGATCCCCAGTTCCAGCACCGCCTGCCGTTCCACCCCCGGGAGGCCCTCGGGGCCGAGCAGCTGCCCACCCCCATCAAGCTGATGGACGAAGACCTGGGCGTGCCCACCAAGGCCCCGACACCGGGCCAGCACACGGACGAGGTGCTCGCGGAGGTACTTGGCTATGGCCCGGACCGCATTGCTCAGCTGCGCTCGGCCGGCGCTCTCGGCTGACGGCCCGCTGGGCTCGCACCGGCCAGTCTCACCGGCATCCGTCGAGCGACATCGGTGTGGTGCTCGAGGGTTAGCGCGGAGAGTGGGTGTGGGGGGTCGGGTCAGCATTCGTTGACCGTCTGGGTGATGGCGAGGGCGAGGTCGGCGGGGAGGAGGTTGTGGACGGAGTCGAGGAGGTCCTCGCGGGACGGGAAGGCCGAGAGGAGCCAGCGGGCCCACATGCCGTCGTCCATCCACTCGGCCAGGTCGGGTGGAACTTCTAGGCCGGGGGGATAGACGGCCTCGGGATGGGCCCGGAGGCGGGACCAGGGCCATTCCGAGGCCAGGACCTTGCACGCTCCGGCCAGGGCCCGCGGGTCGGCCGGGGGCGGGACCGGGCCGGCCGCGGGGTGGAGGCAGGCGACCGACCGCCAATCGCGCAGCGTGGATCGCGCTCCGGCGGCCGGGTGGAAGCGGGCGACCGACGGCCAGTCGGGCGGTCTGGGTCGGGGGTCGGGAGTGGGGTGGGGTTCGGCGAGCGAGGGCGGGTCGGGGTTGGGCGGTGTGGGTCGGGGGTCGGCTGTGGGCTCGAGGTCGGCGAGCGAGGGCGAATCGCGGTCGGGCGGTCTGGGGTGGTGGGTGTCGGCAGCGGGGTCAAGGTCGGCGAGCGAGGGTGCGTTGGGGTCGGGCGGTGTGGGGTGGGGGTCGGCGGTGGGGTGAGGGTCGGTGAGCGAGGGCGAGTCGGGGTCGGGCGGTGTGGACCAACGACCAGCGGCGGGGTGGAGTTCGGCGCGCGATGGCGAGTCGTAGTCGCGCGGTGTGGGTCGGGGGTCACTGGTGAGGTGGGGGTCGGCCCGCGAGGGTGCGTCGGGGTCGGGCGGTGTGGGTCGGGGGTCGGCTGCGGGGTCAAGGTCGGCGAGCGAGGGCGAGTCGGAGTTGGGTTGGGGGTTGGTGGTGGGGTGCGGGTTGGTGAGCGAGGGCGGGTCGGACTCGGGAGGTGTGGGTTGGAGGTCGGTGTCGGGGTGGGGGTCGGTGAGCAAGGGCGATTTGGAGTCGGCGATCGACGGCCGGTCGTGGGGTGTCGACCTGGGGCTGGGGTCGGTGAGTGAGGGCCTGTTGGTGTCGGCGGTCGGCGGGCGGTTGGGTGGTGTGGACCGGGGGCTGGGGTTGGGGCTGGGGTGGGGGTCGGTGACTGAGGGCGTGGCGGAGTCGGGGATCGGCGGGTGGTCGGGCGGTGTGGACCGTGGGCCGGGGCTGGGGCCGGGGTGGAGGTCGGTGAGCGAGGGCCTGTCAGTGTCGGGGATCGGCGGGTGGTCGGG
>DASRJN010000311.1:0-20889 GCA_035649455.1 Acidimicrobiales bacterium | reverse complement strand
CCTGCGCGGTCCCGGCACCCGCCACCGTCGCCGATCCGGTCGGGCTCGCCCTCGGCAACGCCCGGGGCGATCTGGAGGGACGAGTGGCGGTCCGGGCCGGCGCCGCACGCGACCTGCTGGTGGTGGACGGTCCGCTGGGCGCCCGCCGGGGCATCGCCGGGGCGGTGGGCTATGTGAAGACCCACCACGTCGCCTACCTCGACCCCTCGCTCCAGGCCGTGGTGGGGAGCCTGGCCCCGGGGGAGCGGTCGCCGCTGTTCACGGTGGGCGACAGCCGCTTCCGCTACTCGTGGTACGTGCGGCTGCCGGGCCCCGCCACCCATCCGTGGTGGGGAGTGGTGCGGTGCGAGGCCTCCGGCGACCTCGGCCCGGCCGACGCCGCGGCGGTGGCGGACCGAGTGGCGGCCACGCTGCCCCGCTTCGCCAGCCAGCCCCACAACGATCCCCGCGCCCCCCAGAACCTGCACCCCATCGCCGGCCTGGAGCGCGAGCTCAAGCGCCGTTTGGGCGACCCCTTGCTGCTGGAGCGGGCCCTGCGGCAGGCCGCGGTCAGCCCTCGGTGACGAAGTCGATCAGCTCCTCGACCGCGCCGACCAGCGTGGGGTCGAGGTCCGCGAAGGTCGACACCTTGGCCAGCAAGCCGCGCCAGAACTCCCCGGGTGTGACCGACAGCCCGAGGGCGGCGATCACGCCCTCCTTCCAGGGCCGGCCCCGCGGGATCTCGGGCCAGGCGGCGATCCCCGCGGCCCGAGGCCGCACCGCCTGCCAGACATCGACATAGGGCGTGCCCCGCACCAGCACGTGCGGATGGCGGACGGCCGCCGCCACCCGGGCCTCCTTGGTCCCGTCGACCAGATGGTCGAGCAGCACCCCGAGCCGCTGCCCGGGACCGGGCCGGAACTCGTCGATGGCCGCGGCCAGGTGGTCCATCCCGTCCAGCCGCTCGACCACCACGCCCTCGACCCGCAGGTCGTCGCCCCACACCTTCTCCACCAGCTCGGCGTCGTGCACGCCTTCCACCAGGATGCGGCTGGCCCGCGCCACCCGTGCCCGCTGGCCCGCCACGGCGGTCGAGCCGGAGGCGGTGCGGCCCGGCGCCTTGGGGGACCGCGCCGGGCGAGGTGGGACCAGCGTGACGGTCCGGCCGTCCACCCGGAAGCCGCCGGGGTCGAGCCGCACCAGGCGCTTGGTGCCCGTGTTCCGATCCCGGATGGCCACGCCCCCGTGCTCGAACCCGACCACAGGGCCCTCCACCCCGGTGGACCGGTGGAGCACGGCGAGCCCGGGGCGTCCCTCCAGCTCGGGATAGGTGGGGCGACGCCGCCGCGGGCCGTCGAGGTCGATCGGGCCGGAGAGGATGCCGCTGCCAGGTCCACGGGCCTGGCCAGCAGCGCGGTCAGGTCCACGGGCCTGGCCAGCAGCGCGGTCTGGCATAGGGAGCCGACGCTAGCGGCCGGTAGGTTCGCAGCCCGTGATACTCGTCGACGCCCAGGGCGTGGCCGCCAGCCGGCCGGGCAAGCCGCTGTTCCGCGACCTGTCGCTCACCGTGTCGTCGGGCGACCGGCTGGCGGTGGTCGGGATCAACGGCACCGGCAAGTCCACTCTGCTCGGCGTGCTGGCCGGCTCGGTCGAGCCGGACGGCGGCGTGGTCCGCCGGGGCCGCGGCGCCCGGGTCGTGGCCCTGGACCAGACCGCGCTGCTGCCCTCGGGCACGGTCCGGGACGTGGTGGGCGGGGGCTGGGAGGGAGCCGCCATCCTCGACCGGCTGGGCATGGGCGACCTGGTGGACGCCGATGTCGCCCGCCTCTCCGGCGGGCAGGCCAAGCGGGCCGCGCTGGCCCGGGCGCTGGTGGCGGTGGGCGAGGCCAGCGAGAACGACCTGCTCATCCTCGACGAGCCCACCAACCATCTGGACATGGACGCCATCGCCTGGCTGGAGGAGCACCTGGCGGCGTTCAAGGGCGGCCTGGTGCTGGTGACGCACGACCGCCACGTGCTGGACCGGCTCACCACCCGCATCCTGGAGCTCGACCGCGGCACGGCCCACATCCACGAGGGCGGCTACGCCTCCTACCTGGAGGCCCGGGCCGAGCGCGCCGAGCGGGAGGCCGGCGCCGAGGGCAAGCGCCGCAACCTGGCCCGGGCCGAGCTGGCGTGGCTCCGCCGGGGCGCCCCCGCCCGCACCCGCAAGCCCAAGGCCGGGATCGCCGCCGCCCGCGCCGTGGTCGACGGGCGGGCGCCGGAGCCGGCCCGGGCCGACGACCTGCCCCTCGCCGAGCTGGTCCGGATGCCGCGGCTGGGCGACACCGTGATCGAGCTCGACGGCGTGAGCGACGGCTACGGCGACCTCGTCGTGTTCGAGGGCGTCGACCTCAAGCTGGGCCCGGGCGAGCGCCTGGGCGTGGTGGGTGCCAACGGCAGTGGCAAGTCGACGCTGCTGGACGTGCTGGCCGGCTGGCGGGAGCCCCGCACCGGGACCGTGGTGCGAGGCGCCACCGTGCGGGTCGGCTACTACGACCAGCGCGGCGCCGACCTGCCCCTCGACGCCCGGGTGCGGGAGCTGGTGGCCGGGCCCACCCGCCAGCCGGACTGGAGCGACGCGGCCCTGCTCGAGCGCCTGTGGTTCGACAGCGATGCGCAGTGGGCCCCGGTCCGGCTGCTGTCGGGCGGCGAGCGCCGGCGGCTACAGCTGGCGCTGGTGCTGCGCGAGGGGCCCAACGTCCTCCTGCTGGACGAGCCGACCAACGATCTCGACCTCGACACCCTGCGGGCGCTGGAGGACATGCTCGACGCCTGGCCCGGGACCCTCGTGGTGGTGAGCCATGACCGGGCGTTCCTGGAGCGGACGGTCGAGGACGTGCTGGTCATGGACGGCCACGAAGGACGGCCGGGTCACGCGGCGCGGCTCCCGGGCGGGTTCGCCGCCTACGTTGCCGCCCGGCGAGAGGCTCGCCGCCCCGGGTGGGCGGGTCCGGCGTCCACCCGGTCCCCGGCGGGCTCGCCGCGGCCGGCACCGGGGCGCACCCGGGCCCCGGCGGGCGAGCGGCGTCGCTCACCCAGCACGCTCCGCCACCTCCTGCGCCAGGCCGAGGCGGAGATGGCCCGGCTGGCCGAGCGGCAGGCGGAGCTGGAGGCCGAGCTGGCCGCAGCCGGTGGTGACCATGTGGCGCTGGCAAAAGTGGGGGAGCGCCTCTCGACGGTGACGGCCGACCTGGCGACGGCCGAGGAGACGTGGCTGGCCCTGGCCGAGGAAGCCGAGACCGCGGGTGCGCCGCCGGCTCAGGACGGGTCGGAGGGGTGAGCCACCACGGCCGCGTCGACCGGGGCGCCGGCCGGCCGGCGGCGCAGCTTGCGCCAGCCCGTCTTGACGGCGCCGGTGGCCTGGCTGACTCCAGGGACCTTCTGGCTGGCCTGGCCCGCCTTCTCCGCCTGCCTCCGGGCCTTGCCGAGCAGATGCTCCGCCCAGGCGAACTCCGTGGCCAGCAGCGCCAGCCCGGCCACGAGGAACAGGATGCCGGGGCCGGGGGTCACCATCATGATGAACCCCACCGCCAGCAGGGCCACGCCCACCACAAAGATGACGGCACGCCTGGTGCTGCGCCAGATGAACCGGAGGAGCCCGCCAACGGAGGTCATGGCCGGCGAGGGTAGTGGCGACGGGGGGCGTTCCGGCAGTCACCCGCCGCGCCGTGAGCGGCTGACCTGGATCGATACGAGCCCGTGGGGCGGTAACCTGGGCCCATGGTGTTGATCGTCACCGCGCCCGCTCAGGAGAAGATCCTCGAGCTCCGGGCCCAGGAAGACGAGCCCGAGACGCTGGGCCTCCGTATCGAGGTCACCGGCGTGCAGGGCGTCGAGTACACATACGACCTCACGTTCGACCCGGTGGCCGAGGCCGACCAGGCCGCGGGCGACGTGGTGGAGGAGGCGGGCGACCTGCCGGTCATCATCCCGGTGGACAGCATCGACTCGCTGCGGGGCGCCACGCTCGACCTGCCCACGTCGGGGGGGCAACAGGGCCTGGTCCTGCGCAACCCCAACCGGCCCAACCCGCTGTCCGGCATGCACGTCGAGCTGAGCGGCACCACCGAGGAGAAGGTCCGCCAGCTGCTCGACGGCCAGATCAACCCGGCACTGGCCATGCACGGCGGATTCGCGGCGCTCGACCGGGTCGAGGACGACAAGGTCTTCGTGACCATGGGCGGCGGCTGTCAGGGCTGCGCCGTGTCCGCGATGACGCTGCGTGAGGGCATTGCCCGCTCCATCAAGGAAGCGATCCCCGAGGTGGCGGAGGTCGTCGACATCACCGATCACGCGCTGGGTGAGAATCCGTACTACGCCTGATAGCGGCCCCTGCGTTACCTTTTCGGCGATTTCACCGATAACAACATGTGACAGGCGACACCTAGCTCGACTAAGGTGACCCTTGATCCGCTGGGGGCGACCAGGGGGAGAGGCCCGGGCCGGAGAGATCCGGTCCGGGCCTTGTCGCGTCTGACGGGCGAACGCCCTCAGTGCCCGGGCGCGTCACTCCGCTCCGTGCGGATCGCGGGGCCGGTCGTACGGACCGTTGGGGTTCAGGCGAGCAGGTCGTGGGCGGCGCGGGCCACGCCGGCGCCGTCGAGCCCGAGCGACGCGAGGATGGCGTCGGGCTTGCCGTGCGGGATGAACCGGTCCGGCACGCCCAGCACTGCTACCCGTGGCCCGCCCGACGGGGCCAGCTCGCCGAGGCGGCCGGCGATGGCGGCTCCGATCCCCCCGGCGCGGTAGCCGTCCTCCACGGTGACGACGGCGGGATAGCGGGCCGCTTCGGCCAGCATCTCCTCGTCCAGGGGCTTGGCCAGCCGGACGTCCCACACGCTGGCCTCGACGCCCTCGGCCGCCAGGGCCTCGGCCGCGTCGCGGGCCGCGCCCAGCATCTTGCCCACGGCCAGCAGGCAGACGTCGCCGCCCGCTCGCACCTTGCGGGCCGAGAGCCCGGAGCCCACCTCCTCGCCGGTCGGGTCCTCCGGCGGCATGGTCTTGGGGAAGCGGATGACCGCGGGGCCGTCGGTGCACAGCTCCAGGGCATCGTGCAGCATCACACCGAGCTCGTGGTACGAGGACGGGGCGAAGATGGTCATGCCCGGCACCTTGGACAGCAGCACCATGTCGAGCACGCCGTGGTGGCTGGCGCCGTCGTCGCCGGTGATGCCGGCCCGGTCGAGGCAGAACACCACGGGCTGGCAGTGCAGGGCCACGTCCAGGTTGACCTGGTCGAACGCCCGGGTGAGGAAGGTCGAGTAGATAGCCACGACCGGGCGGAGGCCGCCCATGGCCATCCCGGCCGACGATGTGACGGCGTGCTGCTCGGCGATGCCGACGTCGAAGAACCGATCCGGGAACCGCTCCTTGAACGGCAGCAGGCCGGTCGAGTCGGGCATAGCCGCCGTCAGGGCCACCAGCTCGGGCCGGTGCTCGGCCTCCTTGATCACCGCCTCGGTGAAGGCCGCCGTGTAGCTGCCGGGCTTGGCGTCGGACAGGTCGTGCAGCCGCTTGATCGGGTCGGTCTCCGCCGGTGCGTAGCCCCGGCCCTTCTGGGTGAGCACATGGACCACGATCGGCCCGTCGAACTCACCCGCGTTGCGCAGGGCGGACTCCAGGCCTGCGATGTCGTGGCCGTCGAACGGCCCCGTGTAGCGAACGCCCAGCATCTCGAAGAAGGCGGGCGGCTCGAACATCTCGCGAAGCGCGGCCAGCGCGCCCTCGACGCCGCGCTCCAGGTGCTCGCCGACCAGCGGCACCTCGTGGAGGATGCGATCGAGGCGGGCCCGGTTGCGCAGGTAGGAGGGATGGAGGCGCAGCCGGCTCAGGCTGTCGCTCAGCTTGGACACGGTGGGCGCATAGCTGCGGCCGTTGTCGTTGAGGATGATGATCGAGCGGGTGTCGGAGTGGCCCAGGTTGTTGAGGCCCTCGAACGCCATGCCGCCGGTGAGCGAGCCGTCGCCGATGATGGACACGACGCGCCGGTCGATTCCCTGGACCCGGAACCCCTCGGCCAGCCCGAAGGCGTAGCTGAGGACCGTGGAGGCGTGGCTGTTCTCGATCCAGTCGTGCTCGGACTCGGCCCGGCACGGGTAGCCGGACAGCCCGCCCGCCTGGCGGAGGTGGGTGAAGTCGTCGCGCCGGCCGGTGAGGATCTTGTGGACGTAGGCCTGGTGGCCGGTGTCCCACAGGATCACGTCGCGCGGCGACTCGAACACCCGGTGCACCGCCAGGGTGAGCTCGACCGCGCCCAGGTTCGAGCCGAGGTGGCCGCCGTTGGCGGACACCGCGGTCACGATGTGGTCGCGGATCTCGGTCGCCAGCGTCTCCAGCTGGTCAGCCGTGAGGTCGCGAAGATCCGAGGGATGGTCGATCGAGTCGAGCAGCATGCGGCGACCAACGCTACCGCCCTAGGCTCCCGGCCGCCCAGGCCGCAGGACGCCCACGGACGGCGGCCGTGGTAGAAGGACGGCATGCCGCCGCAGGTGGTCCCCCTCGACGAGCTGCTGCGCTACCAGGCCCGCGAGTGCGAGGCGATGGGCTCGGTCCTGTACGCCCGGGTGCTGGACGGCGTGCTCGACGATGTCGCCGCCGGGGGCGTCTGCGCGGCGATCCTCGGGCCCCGCGCCGGCGACAGCGTGAACACTGCGCTGCAGCTGCGCTTCCTCGGCTCGGTCCATCGCCAGGTGCTCGAAGGCCGGGCGCCCGCGCTGGCGGCCCACTACCCGTCGGTGGGCGGGACGCCCGGGCCGTCGCTGGTCGCCGACTTCCTGGCCACGGTGGCGGCGTTGCGCCCCGAGATCGAGGCGCGCATCGAGGACGGCGTCCAGACCAACGAGGTGGGCCGGGCCGCGGTGCTGGTCGGTGGCTACGCCGAGGTGGCCCGGCGCAGCGGGCTGTCGCTGCGGGTGCTCGAGGTGGGGGCCAGCGCCGGGCTCAACCTGCGCTGGGACCGGTTCTGGTACGACACCGGGGCGACCACCTTCGGCGACCCGGACAGCGGCGTGCGCTTCGTCGGCTGGTGGGAGGGTGAGCCCGCCGACCGGCCGGACCTGTCGACCGGAGCCGAGGTGGTCGTGCGCGAAGGCTGCGACCGCAACCCGCTCGATCCCACCACCGAGGACGGCCGCACCACCCTGCGGTGCTACCTGTGGCCCGATCAGTCCGAGCGCTTCGCCCGGCTGGACGCGGCCCTGGCCATCGCGGCCCGGCTGCCCGCGCCCGTCACCGCCGCCGACCTGGGCGAGTGGCTGGAGGGCCGCCTGGCCGAGCCGGCCGCAGGCCTGGCCACCGTGGTGGTCCACTCCATCGTGTGGCAGTACGTGTCGAAGGAGGCCCGCGACCGCATGCGGGCCGCCCTGCGCCGGGCGGGCGAGCGGGCCTCGGCGTCAGCGCCGGTGGCCTGGCTGCGGATGGAGCCCGCGGGCCCGCTGGCCGACCTGCGCCTGACGTGGTGGCCCGGCGGTGAGGAGGAGGTCCTCGGCCACGGCGGCTACCACGGCCGCCCGGTGCGCTGGGGGGCGGCGGCGGCCGTCAGGCCGTAGCGGCGGCCGGCTGCGGCTCGGCCACCACGACCGGGCCCCGGCGCGCCTCGTACCACCCCGTCGACACCCGGGCGATGAGGTAGCCCAGCCCGAGGCAGGCCAGCCCGCCCAGGCCGTCGATCCAGTAGTGGTTGGCCGTGACCATGATGTCGAACAGGGTGAAGATCGGATAGGCGATGACCAGTGCCTTCAACCAGCGCCGGCGCACCAGCGGGGCCAGCACGAGGGCGCACCACGTCGACCAGCCGATGTGCATGCTGGGCATGGCCGCGTACTGGTTCGACACGGCCTTCATCTCGTCGCTGCCGAACGACGCCCACCCGCCGTACTCCGCGATGGTGTCGACGTAGCCGAACTTGTCGCAGGGCGGGTCGCCGGCCTGGTCCGCCCGCTCGGCGGCGCCGGCACCCGCGTACACCGGGCAACCGCCGTACACGCCCGGGTCGTCGAGCAAGCGGGGCGGCATGAGCGAGAAGGTGGCGAACCCCACCAGCGCCAGCATGGTGGTGAAGGCCAGCGTGTTGCGCCAGACGCGGTAGCGCTGGGGCGCCTTCCGGTACAGCATCACCAGGGCGAACGCCGCCACCACGAAGTGGAAGACGCCGTAGTAGACGTTCCAGAAGCGGATCAGACCGTTGAGCGGCAGGTCGAGGTACCACTGCTGCAGGGTGTGCTCGAAGTACAGGCGGAGGTTGCGCTCGAGCTGGATGATGGCCTCGGCGTGATGGAATGCCGGGTCGGCGTCGACCACGGCGCCCGCCCCGGAGCCGAACTGGTTCCGCACCGCCGAGTACCCGAGGTAGACGAGCACGATGTAGATGACCTCGCGCCACCACCGGAGGCTGGTGCGAGGGCCGGTCCGGGTGGGTTCGGGGGCCTCCGCCGCCGCCGGTTCGTCGCCGGGGCGCGGTTCGTCGAGCGCGGTCATGCCGCGGCGGTGGTGCGCCGGCGCCCACCCGCGGCGAAGGCCGGGGCCCCGAGCAGGCTGACGACGAGGTTGAGGAGATAGAGCAGCAGGCCGAGGGCGATGGCCTCATCATGGGCCACCCCGAGCGGCCCCAGGAAAAGGACGAACGCCCCCTCGCGCACGCCCAGGCCGGACATGCTGATCGGCAGCACCTGGGCGATGAGCACGGCGGGGAAGAAGGCCAGCAGCGCGGTCAAGCCCGCGGCCTTCAACCCGAGGGCCTGGGCGGCGGCCACCGCCGCCAGCACCAGCGCGAGCTGGTAGGCGAACCCGGCCACCAGCACATTGGCGGCTTTCGCCGGATCGGAGCGCAACCGGTCGATGCCCAGGTGGACGGCGCCCACGAAGCGGCGCCAGCCGGCGTTGGTGGCGAAGCGGCCGCCGATGTGGCGCGAGCCCGCGGCGGCGAGCACGGCCAGCAGCAGCAGGAGGGTCCCGAAGGCGAGGCCCACGGCCAGGCGGGTGGCCGTGCCCAGATGGCGCAGCCCGGGGTTGACGGTGAAGCCGACGATGGTGATGACCGGCAGCACCAGCCAGCCCGTCAGCCGCTCCAGCACCACCGACGCGAAGGTGCCGGGCGACTCGCCCGTGTCGCGGCTCAGGCGGCTGACCCGCAGCACGTCGCCGCCGATGGTGGTGGGCAGCACGTTGGAAACGAACTGGCCGGCCATGTAGTGCGACATCAGCCGGGGCAGCCCGGCGCGGATCTCCAGGGCGTCGAGCACCTTCTGCCAGCGCACCGCCGACAGGATGATCCCGGCCAGCGTGAGCACGGCTGCGATGCTCAGCCAGGCCGCGGTGCCGAGCGTCCACTCGGGCACCAGATCGGACACGTCGAACGACGGGACCTTGGCCACGAGGACGGCGAGCATCAGGGCACTGACGGCGATGCGCAACCCCAGCGACATCGCCTGCTTCCGATCCACGCTGACCTCCTGGGTTCCACGCGCACGAGCATCGTCGGTCGAAGGCTCGCCGAACCGCTTGCCAGTCTACGTCCGCGTGACCCCTGGTACCCCGCGGGTTCGCCGGCTGTTTCGATTGGGGTACTCTCCGTGCGCCGGGGGCGCGGGAGGACGCCCGGCCACAGGGGGGGGTGACTAGTGCTGGACCTTCGTGCGGGCCCACATCCGGGCCGACGCGCCGCCGGCCGGGGCCCGGGGCCGTGCGCCGATCGCCTGGTCACTGGGGATGCCCTGCGGGGCGCGGGGCCGTGTGGCCATCATCATCACCATGCCTGAGCCCGCCGACTCACCTGCCGATGCCCCATTGGGGGCCGACACCCTGGCGAATGCCCTCGCCGTGACCCGCACGGTCGAGCGGGCCCGCATCGAGCTACGCACCACGGTCGCGGGGGCGGGGGACAGCCTCACGTTCGTCCACCGGGGCGCGTTCGTGCACGGCGGCGCCCGGGTCCAGGCCGAGTCGGACATGACCGAGGCGGCGGCCACGCTGGCGGCCGCGGGCCAGCCGATGCCGGGCGACTGGTCGCACCCGACCCGCATCGTGGTGGACGGCGAGACCGTGTACTCCCAGCTGGGGCCCATGGCCGAGTCACTGGGCCGCGAGCCCACCGACTGGACCAGCGCCCGGTTGCTGGCCGTGATGGCCCAGGGCGCCACCGAGAACGACGCCCTGGCGCTGGCGCTCGACCCCCTCGGTCCGCTCGACCTGCTGGAGCGGCGGGTGGTGGAGATCGGCGAGGGTGACGGCGAGGACGAGATCCGCGGCGTGCGGGCCGTCCACCTGCGGGCCACGCTGGCCCTGGCCGGCGAGACGTCGGACGGCGCCACCGAGCCGTCGGCCGGCTCGTTCGAGGGGCGGTTGCGGGCCGCGGGTGTGGAGACGCTCCCGATCGACGTCTGGGTAGACCGCGCCGGTGTGGTCCGCCGGCTGAAGGTCCGCCTGGATGCGTCGCTGGCCGGCGGCTCGTCCGAGTCGTCGCTGACGACGATCTTCGATGTCTACGACGCAGGCGAGAACATCGAGGTCGAGGTGCCCGACCCGGCCGACGTCATCGCCACCTAGGCGGTGAAGCTGTTGGTGTCGTAGTGGACCGCGCGCTCGTCGTACCGCGAGAGCAGGGCGAGGGCCTGGGGCTCTAGGACCGGCGTCTCGAAGCCCTCGCCCGCGAACGCCCGGATCGCCTCCAGGGAGTCGAAGCGGGTCAGGGTGATGAAGGCGACGTCGGGGCCGTCGACGCGGCGGAGGACGTCCGCCCCGCGGAAGCCGTCGATCTGGCGCATCGACGGGAACAGCTCGCCCAGGAGGAAGGCTTCGTAGGCGTCCGCGTCCTCGCTAGCCGTCCAGCCGCGCCACATGCGGGTGATCATGGACCGGTTCTAGTAGCGCTCGAAGGTCCAGTCGCGGTCTGTCATGGTGAGGCGGTGGCGGGGACCGGGGCGGTGGGGGTCGCCGCTGGCATAGCCGGCGTCGCCGTGCCACAGCGCGATGCGGGCCGTCTCGGTCACGGCCATGCGGGACAGGTACACGATGGGCTCGCGATCGGCGGCCATGGCCAGCACGTCGGCCACCGATCCGGCCGAGGCCAGCGCGTGGAGCGTCACCCAGGTGGGGGCGACCACGTCGAGCTCGCCCCGGTCCCGGGCCGCCAGTGCTTCGGCCGGAGCCAGCCAGCGGTGGTCCAGTGTCTCGCGGCCGTCCAGCACGACGGCTCCGGCGGGCGCGGGGGCCACGAAGTACCAGGCCGCGTACCGCCGGGCCTGCGCCGCCCCGCCGGTCCAATGGCTGAACGGGACGAGCGCGCCCGGCGGGAAGGCGAGGCCCACCTCCTCGCGGGCCTCCCGCACCGCGGTGCGCCGGGCCGCGGCCCGCTCGTCACCGGGCCGATCGGGATCGGCATCGACCGGGTCCACCCGGCCGCCGGGGAAGGCCCACATCCCGCCGTACGCCAGGGCCGCGGCCCGCTCGACCATCAGCACCTCCAGCCCGCCACCGGGCCGGTCCCGCAGCGGCACCACCGTGGCGCTGGGGATGGGGGGAGCCGTCTCGCTCAGGTGCACATTCCCGTCGATCGTTGGCTCAGGTGCACTTGTCCATGAACTTGTCGACGTCGACGACCACCCGGGTGACCTTCCCGGCGGCGATGAGGCCGCGGTCGTCGGATGCCGAGACCGAGAAGGTCAGGCGCCGGCCCTCGATCTTCTCCAGGCGGGCCTCGGCCGTGACGGCCCCGCCCACCGGCGTGGGGGCGAGGTGGTCCAGCTGGACCCGCATCCCGACCGTGGTGTGCCCGGCCGGCACGTGGCCGGCGACGGCCTGGACGGTGGCCTCTTCGCACGCGGCGATCAGGCGAGGGGTTCCCAGGACCGGGACCTCGCCCGAGTGCAGAGCCAGAGCGGTGTCGGCGTCGCCCACGTCGAGGACCACCTTGGCCGCCAGGCCGGGTTGGAGAGGCACCCGGGTACAGTACGCAGCCACGCCTCCGGTGGGCGAAAGGCCCGGGCTCGCACCCATCCCGGCCTGGGGTCCCGCCGGGGTGCGTCCGCCACGCCCCCGTCGCCTGGAAATGAGGTCCTCGTGCTCGACGAAGCGGTCATCCAGCGCACCCTCGGCGCCGCCCTGCGCACCGGCGGCGACTTCGCGGAAGTGTTCGTGGAAGACAAGCGCTCGTCGGCTGCCATGCTCGACGACGGCCGGGTCGAGGAGCTGTCCTCGGGCCGGGACCGGGGTGCCGGCATCCGGGTCGTCGTGGGGGAGACCACGGGGTTCGCCCACACCGCCGACCTCAGCGAGACCGGCCTGCGCACCGCGGCCGAGGCCGCGGCGGCCGCGGCCCGGTCCGGCGGGGGCGGCGTGCGGGAGGTGGCACTCACCCGCACCTCGGCGCCCCGGCCCAACGACGTGGCGGTGCTGCCCGAGACCGTGTCCAAGGGAGCCAAGGTCGATCTGCTGCGCCGGGCCGACGGCGCCGCTCGCGCCGAAGGGGGATCGATCCGCCAGGTGCGCGCCCGCTACGGCGACTCCCGCCGCCAGATCCTGGTGGCCAACAGCGAGGGCCTGCTGGCCTCCGACGACCAGGTGCGCACCCTGTTCGTGGTGTCGGCCGTGGCGTCGGGCGACACCGGCATGCAGACCGGCTACGAGTCCGTCGGGCGCACGGTCGGCTTCGAGCTGTTCGACCGCTACGAGGTCGAGCAGATCGCCCGCACCGCGGCCCAGCGTGCCATCACCAAGCTGGCCGCCCGGCCCGCTCCGTCCGGCACCCTGCCGGTGGTGATCGGTCCCGGGGGAGGCGGCGTGCTGTTCCACGAGGCCTGCGGCCACGGCCTGGAGAAGGACCTGGTCGACAAGGGCGCCTCGGTGTTCCGGGGCAAGCTGGGCCAGCAGGTGGCATCGCCCCTGGTCACGCTGGTCGACGACGGCACCATGGCCGAGGAGTGGGGCTGCTACGCCATCGACGACGAGGGCACCCCCGCCCAGCGCAACGTGCTCATCGAGGACGGGGTGCTGACCGACTACATGTGGGACATGCTGCGCTCCCGCAAGGACGGGCGGCCCCGCAGCGGCAACGGCCGGCGCCAGAGCTACCAGCACCTGCCCATGGTGCGCATGACCAACACCTACCTCCTGGGCGGCACCGGCGACCCCGCCGAGATCCTGGCCTCCACCGACCACGGCGTGTACGTGGCGTCGCTGGGCGGCGGCCAGGTCAACACTGCCACCGGCGACTTCGTGTTCGGCATGACCGAGGCTTACCTGATCGAGGACGGCAAGATCACCGAGCCGCTGCGGGAGGGCAACCTCATCGGCAACGGCCCCAAGGTCCTGCGCGACATCGACGCGGTGGGCAACGACTTCGCCATGGGGCACCCGGGCACGTGCGGCAAGGATGGCCAGGGCGTCCCCGTGGGCGACGGCGTCCCCACGCTGCGGGTCACTGCGCTCACCGTCGGCGGCACCGCCACATGACCTCGCCGGGCGACACCTCGGTGGGCAGCCCGGTCGACACCTCGGTCGGGCGTTTGGTCGACCTGGCCGATCGCCTGGCGGCGATGGCGGACGGCGGCGAGGAGCTGGGGACATGACTGCGGCGCGCGACACCTCGGTCCCGTCGTTGGTCGAGCTGGCCGATCGCGTGGTGGCGATGGCTGACGGCGGCGAGGGGCTGGGGACATGACTTCGGCGCGCGACAGCTCGGTCCCGTCGTTGGTCGAGCTGGCCGATCGCGTGGTGGCGATGGCTGAGGGCGGCGAGGAGCTGGAGGCCTACGTCGCCCGGTCGAGCGACACGTCCGTCCGGGTCTACGAGGGCGAGGTCGAGCAGCTGGCGGTGGCCGAGTCGCTGGGCGTCGGCGTGCGGATCGTGCGGGACGGCCGCCAGGGCTTCGCCTACTGCGGCACGTTCGACCCCACGGCGCTGGCCGAGACGGTGGCCGAGGCGCGCGACAACGCCGCCTTCGGTGAGCCCGACGAGGCCGCGGGGCTGGCGACCCCCGACGGCGTCGAGCCCGTCGAGCTGGACCTGTGGCGGCCGTCGCTGGCGGAGGTCCCCACCGACGACAAGGTGGCGCTGGCCGTCGAGCTGGAGCGGGCCGTGCTGGGCGCCGATCCTCGGATCGTGGGCGTCGAGTCGTGCGACTACGGCGACTCGCTCGCCGAGTCGGCCGTCGCGACCACCACCGGCATCCGCCGTTCGGCGCGGGAGACGAGTTGCGACCTGGTGGCCTACTCGCTGGCGGCTGAAGGCGACGAGACCCAGACCGGCTTCGGGTTCTCGCTCGGCCGCTCGTTCGACGAGCTCGACGTGGCCGCCGCCGCCTCGGACGCGGCGTCTCGCGCCTTGCGCATGCTGGGTGCCACCAAGCCGCCGTCGGGCCGGCTGACGATCGTGCTCGACCCATGGGTGACGGCCCAGCTGCTCGGGATCGTCGCCGGCACGCTGGGGGCCGAGGAGGTCATCAAGGCCCGCTCGCTGTTCGCCGGCCGGGTGGGCGAGCAGGTGGCATCCCCGCTGATCAGCCTGGTGGAGGACCCGACCGATGCCCGCTCGCTGGGCGCCACGCCCATCGACGACGAGGGCCTGGCCACCCGCCGGATCCCGCTGATGGAGGCCGGCGTGCTGTCCGGCTTCGTGCACTCGACCTGGACTGCTCGCCGACTGGGCACAGCCTCCACCGGCTCGGCTGTGCGTGCCGGGTTCAAGTCGACCCCCACGGCCGGGTGCCGTGCCGTATCCCTGGCCCCCGGCACCGTGGACCCGGCGAAACTGGTGGCCGGCGTCGAGGACGGCGTGCTGGTCCAGGAGGTCTCGGGCCTGCACTCCGGCGTCAACCCGGTCTCGGGCGACCTGTCCACCGGCGCCGAGGGCCTGCGCATCCGCAACGGCGCGCTGGCCGAGCCGCTCCGCGAGTTCACCATCGCCTCGACTCTGCAGCGCCTGCTGCTAGACGTGGAGGCGGTGGGCTCGGACCTCACCTGGCTCCCCATGCGCGCCGCCGGGCTCACCCTGGTGGTGGGGGACGTGGCGGTCTCGGGCTCGTGAGCTCGCCACAGGAGGAGGAACTGGCGGACCTGGCGGCCAAAGTCGCCGCCGAGGCCACCGACGGGGAGCAGGTCGAGGCGTTCGTGGGCAGCTCGACGTCCACCAGCGTGCGGGTGCACGGGGGCGAGATCGAGTCGCTGACCCAGGCCAGCTCGTCGGGCATCGGGGTCCGGGTGGTACGGGACGGGCGCCAGGGCTTCGCCTATGCCGGCTCCCTCGATCCTCAGGTCATCGCCGAGGTGCTGGCCGACGCCCGCGACAACGCCGCCTACGCCGAGCCCGAGGAGTGGGTGGGACTGGCCGAGCCCGACGGCGTGGTCCCCGTCGAGCTGGACCTGTGGCGCGACGCCCTGGCGGACATGCCGACCGACCGCAAGGTGGCGCTGGCCCTCGAGCTCGAGCGGGCGGTGAAGGCCCGCGATCCCCGGGTGACCGGCGTTCGGGTCGCGGCCTGGGGCGACGGATCGGGGGTCGGCGCAGTCGCCACCTCGACCGGCATCCTCGTCGCGGGGCGCTCGACGTTCTGTCATCTCTCGGTCCAGGCCCTGGCCACGGATGGCGACGAAACCAAGACCGGCTACGGCGTGTCGGTCGGGCGCCAGCCCGACGACGTCGACCTCGACGAGGCAGCCGACGACGCCGCCGACCGGGCCACCCGCCTGCTGGGCGCGGTGCAGCCGGCCAGCGGCCCGGTCACCCTGGTCCTGGAGCCGCGCATGGCGGCCACCCTGCTCGGCGTCGTGGCCGGCACCCTGAACGGCGAGTCGGTGCTCAAGGGCCGGTCGCCCTTCGCCGACCGGGTGGGCGAAGCGATCGCGTCCCCGCTCGTCACGCTGGTCGACGATCCCACCGACCCGGCATCCCTGGGCGCCGACAGCCACGACGGCGAAGGCCTCGCCACCCGACGGGTCTCGCTCATCGAGAACGGTGTGCTGGCCGGGTTCCTGCACAACACCATGACCGGTCGCCGGGCCGGTGTGCCGTCCACCGCCTCGGCCGTCCGCGGCTTCCGCTCGACACCGGGCGTGGGCGCCCAGGCCCTGGCCATCGCCACCGGCGAGGGCACGCTCGACCAGCTGATCGCAGGCGTCGACCACGGTGTCCTCGTCCAGTCGATGACCGGGCTCCACTCCGGGGTCAACCCGGTGTCGGGTGACTTCTCCGTAGGCGTCGAGGGCCTCATGCTGCGCCGCGGCGCCGCCGCCGAGCCCATCCGCGAGGCCACCGTGGCCTCGACCCTGCAGCGCCTGCTGCTGGACGTGGCCGCGGTCGGAGGCGAGCGCGAGTGGACCCCAGGCGGCACCGGTGCCGCAGCTCTCGTCATCCCGGGCGTCACCCTCAGCGGCCAGTGACCCGCGGCTAACCTGCGCCCGACCCCGTCGATGGTGAGGCGCCACCGCCAAGCGCGCCCGACATGAGCCTGCGGAGGACCCTCCCGCCCGGCCGGTGACGCCGGGCCCGAAGTCCCGCCCCCGCGACCTGCGGGCCGGCCGCCGCCGGAGGCAGCACGGCTGCTGGGACCACCTCGTCGTCGCCCCCTTGTGGGTGGCCTACACGGCCAACCTGGGAACGCTGGCCCGCACCTGCGACGCCGTGGGCGCCTGCATCGCCGTTCGGGACACGCCCCACTACCACCAGGCGCTCGCCCGCGGTGACACGCTGCCTCGCCGGCCCCACATCCATTGGGTCCGGCGGTCGCCGCTGTCCTGGCTGGCACAAGAGCGGACCGGCGGGTCCGCCATCGTGGCGGTGGAGCTGGCCGAGGACGCCACCCCGCTGACCCGCCTCCCGCCCGCCCGGCAAAGGACGGTCGTGCTGCTCGGTCACGAGCACAACGGAATTCCCCCGGAGGCGTGGCCGCTGCTGGACGAGGTCGTCGAGATCCCCATGGTGGGTCGGGGCGCGAGCCTCAACGTGGCCGTGGCGGGCTCGCTCGTGCTCTACCGGCTGGCGGGGCTCGCGTGAGCCCGGCATGCACCTGGAACCAGATCGGGTTGCGCGACCGGTCCCCGGTCGGTGACGATCTAGCCTTCACGGGCGGCAGACGCCCGCGCCTCGACCGCAAGCGGGAACAGTGTCGCTCCTCCACGCCATCATCCTCGGGATCACGCAGGGGCTTTCCGAGTACCTCCCCATCTCGTCGTCGGGTCACCTCGTGCTGGTGCCCTGGTTGTTCGGCTGGGACGACTTCGCCGGCAACGCCTCGCTGGAGAAGACCTTCGACGTGGCCCTCCACCTCGGCACCCTCGTCGGCGCCGTCGCCTACTTCCGTCATGACGTGGTGCGGCTCAGCAAGGCCGCGGTCACCAAGCCGCGGTCCAAGGACGGCCGCCTCGGCTGGCTGGTCGCCGTCTCGGCCGTGCCCGCCGCCGTCACCGGGGCGCTGCTCGCCGACACCATCGAGCGCAACACCGACCAGATCTGGCTCATCGGGGTGATGATCATCGTCGGGGCCCTGCTGCTGGCCCTCGCCGACGGCGTGCGGGGCAAGCGCACCATCGACGAGATCGGGTTGGCCGACGCGCTGGCCATGGGCTTCGGGCAGGCCATCGCCCTGCAGCCGGGCGTGTCGCGCTCGGGCGTGACCATCACGGTCGGGCGCTTCATGGGCCTCGGCCGGGACGGCGCCGCCCGCTTCGCCTTTTTGATGAGCCTGCCCATCACGGCCGGGGCGCTGCTGTTCAAGTGGGTCGATGTCCAAGGCGAGGGCGGCATCCCCGCCGACTTCCGGGGCCCGTTCATCGCCGGAATCATCGCCTCGGGCATCACCGGCTACATCGCGGTGTGGGGCACCCTGAAGCTCATCCGCACGCACTCGTTCCTTCCTTTCGTGGTCTACCGCTTGGTGCTGGGTGTGCTCGTGCTGCTGCTGGTCTCCACTCCCTTCCGCTGACCCTGCGAGGGCCCGAACCCTCGGGCCATTCAGCCGCCGGCCAGGGCCAGGACGGCCGCTCCTTGGGTGACCGCCCACGCCACCCGGGCGGCATCGTCCTCGGGCACGGCCACCGAGATGGCCTCGTCGTCCACGTCGACGACGGTCGCCCGCTCGGCCACCGGGAACGCCGGGGGATCGCGCCCGCTCTCGGTGTCCGGTGGCAACACGACCAGCACATCGACCAGATCGCCGGTGGCCAGGGGAGGTGCCGCCACCGGGCCGCGGGGCACGGCCACCGCCCGGCGCCCCGGCCCGATGAGCGCGGCCGCCCCGACCAATCCCGCGGGGGCGAGACGCTGGGGCACGAGCGGCTCACCGGCCAGGATCGGATGAAGTGCCACCGCCCCGACCGGCAGCTCCGAAAGGGCATCGGCCGGCGTCATCGCCTGGGGCAGCGCGTCCTCCCTGACCGAGGCCCGGTCCAAACGGTCTCCCGCGGACAGATCGTGGGTGGCGACCAGCACCGGTCGGGTGGACCCCCAGCGCTCGCGGGTCGCCTCCGCTGAGCCGAGCGCAGCCACCGTGAGCCCGATGGTCGCGACGGCCAGGGCGGCGAGCGCGAGGCGCCGGATTGTGGGATGGACCAGGGCTCGGCGCAGGCGCACGCCCAGGATCGTGGTGGCAGAGACCACGGTATACTCCGGTGATGACGAAAGAGGATGGTTGGGACTAGAACCACCCTAGTCATCCGGAGTGTGGTTGAAAAGGGATTAAAAGACGTCTAAGGGGTCGAGCCCAGCATCTCGTCGTCGAGCAGCTCGATGGCCCGGAACAGCACGCCGCGCACCCGCTCGGCGTTGCGTTCGACCATCGCGAACACCTCTTCCATGGTCACGGGCTCGGTGCCGGGGGCGCCGGCCAGGCCCGCGTCGTAGTCCGTCACCAGCGCGATGCCGGCGAACGGCACGCCCAGCTCGGCCGCGAGGGCGGCCTCGGGCATCTGGGTCATGCCGATCACGTGCCAGCCCTGGTCCGTGTACCACTGCGACTCGGCGCGGGTCGAGAACCGGGGGCCGGCGATCACGACCACGGTCCCCTCGGGGTGGGTGGTGACCCCCTCCGCCTCGCACGCTGCCAGCACGATCTGGCGGAGCCGGGGGTCGTAGGGCTCGGCGAAGGTGACGTGGTCCACCGGAGCGAGGCCCTCGGGCGTGTCGGGGCCGTCGTGGAACGAGGACGGGCGCCCCACGGCCCGGTCGAAGATCTGGTCCACGACCACGAACTCTCCCGGGTGTATGTCCCGCTGCAGCGACCCGCAGGCGAACGGGGCGAACAGGGCCCGCACGCCCAGCAGGCGCATGGCCCAGGCGTTGGCCCGGAAGGGCACCCGGTGCGGCGGCAGCGTGTGGCCCCGGCCGTGCCGGGGCAGGAACGCCACCCGCCGGCCGGCCACATCGCCGATCGTGATCGGCGCCGACGGAGGGCCGAATGGGGTGTCCAGCTCGATCTCGTCGACGTCATCGAGCAGCGAATACAGGCCCGAGCCCCCGTAGACCCCGACGTCCGCCCGGGCCCAGCTCCCCCCAGCGGTGGCGGTCACGCGGTGCTGGCCGGCGTCTTGCTGCTCGACGAGTCGCCGCTGGAGGACGAGCTCGACGAGGTGTCGGAGGAGGAGCTGCTCGATCCGCCGGAGTCGGACGTGGACGAGCCGCTGGAGGAGGACGACGAGGACGACGTCGACGAGGACGACTTGGACCGGCTGTCGTTCTTGTAGAAGCCGCTGCCCTTGAACGAGATGCCTACCGAGTTGAACACCTTGCGCAGGGGTCCCGAGCACCGGGGGCACTCGGTCAGGGGGTCATCCGAGAATGACTGGACGGCCTCGAGGTGTTCGCCGCACTCCCTGCAGCGATATTCGTAGGTGGGCATCGTCGCTCCGCGGGCTGGCACTCTCGACTTGAGAGTGCCAAGGCTACTGCACCTACGATCCAACCGTCGTGCTCGTGGCTTCCGCTTCGCCCGGGGTGGCGACCGCCGTCGTGGCCGCCTCGTACCTCATCGGGACGTTCCCGACCGCCCTGCTGGTCGGGCGGCGCCAGGGGGTGGATCCGACCCGGGCGGGGTCGGGCAACCCCGGTGCCACCAACATGGCCCGCACTGCGGGGCGGGGGGCTGGGGTGGCCACGCTGGTGGGGGACCTGGTCAAAGGCGTGCTGGCCGCGGGCATCGGGTGGGCGGCCGGCGGTCAGGGCCTGGCCGCCGCCTGCGGGCTGGCCGCCGTGGTGGGGCACGTGCTGCCGGTCACCCGCGGCTTCCGCGGCGGCAAGGGGGTGGCTACCGGGGCCGGCATGGCGCTCGTGGTGGCACCGGCGGCGCTGGGGGTCGCAGCAGTGGCGTTCGCGGCGACCGTCGGGGTGAGCCGGACCGTCTCGCTCGGCTCGGTGGTCGCGGCGGCGGTGCTGCCCGTGGCAGCAGCCGCGCTGGGGTCGCCGGGAGAGGTCGTGGCGGCCCTGGCCGTGTGTGCCGCGCTCATCGTGGCCCGGCACTGGGACAACCTGCGGCGCATCGCCCACGGGGACGAGCACCGGCTCGGCAGTCCCGGCTGAGTCGTGAACTTTTGGTGGCGGCGCTGGGGTCAGCGCCGGGGGACTTTCGATAGATCGCGCACGGGACGGGCGCGGACGCGGGCGGTCGTCAGCGTCAGCCGACGGGCAAGGTGTTGGCCCACTCGCTGCCGGGTGCCATCAGGGGTCGCACCAGGTCGACGATCAGCCGGGTCCCTACGGTGCGAGGTCCTGTGTTCGCCTTGGTGGTCGGTGCGCGCCTAGCGTTCCGGGGCGGCGGGCGGCCGACGGTACGGCGCTTCGACTACTCGAGAACTCAGGGCACGCGGGACCGGAGACAAGGGAGGCGACCGTGTCGATGAACGGGGTGAGCAAGGCAGTCATCCCGGCGGCGGGCCTGGGCACCCGCTT
>DASRJN010000310.1:0-10209 GCA_035649455.1 Acidimicrobiales bacterium | reverse complement strand
CCTGTTCCTGCGGGTCGGCGGCGGCATCTTCACCAAGGCGGCCGACGTGGGCGCCGACCTGGTGGGCAAGGTCGAGGCCGGCATCCCCGAGGACGACCCCCGCAACCCGGCCACCATCGCCGACAACGTGGGCGACAACGTCGGCGACTGCGCCGGCATGGCGGCTGACCTGTTCGAGTCCTACGAGGTCACCCTCGTGGCCTCGATCATCCTCGGCGTGCCCGCCTTCCAGCGGATCTTCCCCGACCAGCCCGCGTTGTGGGCTGCCGGTGCCCTGTTCCCGCTGGCCGCCCGGGCCGTGGGCGTGCTCGCCTCCATCGTGGGCGTGTTCATGGTGCGGGCCCGGGAGGACGAGAAGTCCGCCATGGGCCCCATCAACCGGGGCTTCCTCACCGCCGGCATCCTCACCGTCCTGGGCACGCTGGGCGTGGCGCTCGTCTACATCGGCAACCCCGACGGCCAGATCGCCAACGTCGGCCTGCGCATGTTCGGCGCCGTGCTGATCGGCCTGATCCTGGCCCAGGTGGCCAGCCGCATCACCGAGTACTTCACGTCCACCGAGACCAAGCCGGTGCAGGAGATCGCCGACGCGGCCGAGACCGGCCCGGCCACCACCGTGCTGGCCGGCACGGCGTCGGGCCTGGAGTCCTCGGTGTGGGCCATCATCGCCATCGCCGTGGCGCTGGGCGCGGCCATCGGCCTCGGCGGCGGCGACACCCAGTTCTCGCTGTACCTGGTGGCCCTGACCGGCATGGGCATGCTGGCCACCACCGGCGTGGTGGTGTCGGAGGACACGTTCGGCCCGGTGGCCGACAACGCCGCCGGCATCGCGGAGATGACCGGCGAGTTCCACGGCGAGCCCGAGCGGGTCATGGTCAGCCTGGACGCGGTGGGCAACACCACCAAGGCGGTCACGAAGGGCTTCGCCATCGGCTCGGCGGTGATCGCGGCGGTGGCGCTGTTCGCCAGCTTCATCGAGATCTCGGGCACCGAGGTGTTCGAGTCGAGCTTCGTCGAGTCCCTGAAGGACACGGCCGGCGGCATCTTCAGCGCCCTGCCCATCAACGTGGCCGACCCCAAGGTGTTCATCGGCCTGCTGATCGGCGGCGCGGTGCCGTTCCTGTTCTCCTCCCTGGCCATCCGGGCCGTGGGCCGCACCGCCGGCGTCGTGGTGCAGGAGGTCCGCAACCAGTTCGCCGACGGCAAGATCATGTCGGGCGAGAAGCGGCCGGACTACGCGCCGGTCATCGACATCTGCACCCGGGCCTCGCTGCGGGAGCTGGCCACGCCGGCCCTGCTGGCCGTGCTCACCCCGGTCATCATCGGCTTCGGCATCGGCTTCACCGCCCTGGGCGCCTTCCTGGCGGCCGTCATCCTGGTGGGCCAGCTCATGGCCAACTACTTGTCGAACGCCGGTGGCGCCTGGGACAACGCCAAGAAGTACATCGAGGACGGCCACCACGGCGGCAAGGGCTCCGAGCCCCACATGGCCGCGGTCATCGGCGACACCGTCGGCGACCCGTTCAAGGACACCGCGGGCCCGGCGCTCAACCCGCTCATCAAGGTGATGAACCTGGTCTCGCTGCTGATCCTGCCGGCCATCATCGCCATGTCCAACGTCGAGGTGCACCGGGACGAGGGCCGGTTCCTCACCACGATCTCGACGACGCCCACCGGCGGCGCGTACGTGATCGCGGCGGTGGCCCTGGTGGTGCTGCTGGGGGCCATCCTGTTCTCCAAGCGGGAGAGCGCGGGCATCGCCGGCGGCTCCGGTGACGGCGACACCGCGGCCATGGCCAACGGCCAGGGGCCGGCCGCCGAGGTGGCTGAGCCCGCCGCCGCCGTCAGCTCCGACTGACCCGGCCGCGACGCGCTAAACATTTTGTCAAGGGGTCGGCCACCCCCACGGTGGCCGACCCTTGGGGCAACCAGGGGGAGGGGTCAGGATGAGCAACAGGTTCGGTCGGCGTCGGTTCCTCGGGGGCGGAGCGGCCGCCGCCGGAGGTGCGTTGGTGGCGGGGATGACCGGAGGCCCGTTCGCCGGGCTGCTGGCCGGGCCCCTGCCCGCCGCCGCGGCACCGCCGCTCGGTCCCATCCCCGACCTGCGCGACGGCACCGTGCGGCTGTGGCTGCCCGACGGCTTCCAGTACCGGTCGTTCCACGACACCGAGCAGACCGTCCTCCTGGACGACGGCACGGTGCTCCCCGGCCGCCACGACGGCATGGCCTGCTTCAAGCCCAAGCGCGGCAACCTCACGCTGATCCGCAACCATGAGATCAACAACCCGGTCCCGGCCTTCGGTGACGCCGGCGCCGCCTACGACCGGATGGCCGGCGGCGGCACCACCACCACCGAGGTCACGCCGTTCGGCGAGGTCATCTCCTCCTTCGTCAGCCTCAACGGCACGCAGATGAACTGCTCGGGCGGGGCCATGCCCTGGGACGCCTGGGTGAGCTGCGAGGAGACCATCAACGGTCCCGACGTGGGCCCCGACTTCACCGGCGTGTCCAACGTGCCGCTGACCCAGCGCCACGGGTTCATCTTCGAGGTGCCCGTCGGTGGCCAGTCCTCCCGCGAGCCGATCACCGCCGCCGGGCGCTTCGCCCACGAGGCGGTGGCCTTCGATCCCGCCCACGGCGACCTCTACCTCACCGAGGACAACTTCGGCTTCCCCTCGGGCTTCTACCGCTACACGCCGCCGCGCCACCCGATGCGCGAGGGCCGGCTCCTCGACGGTGGCCGCCTGCAGATGCTGGCGGTGCGGGGCATGCCCCAGGCCGACCTGGCCGCGGCCCAGCCCGAAGGCGCCAGCTACGACGTCACCTGGGTCGACATCGACGACCCCGCGCCCACCTTCCCGTTCACCCCGGGGCAGCCGGCCTCGACCACCAACAACCAGGCGCTGACCTACGTGGGCGACCAGGGCCGGGCCCAGGGCGCCGCGTGGTTCTCGCGGCTGGAAGGCGCCACCCACGATCGGGACACCATCTACTTCTGCTCCACCCAGGGCGGCGGCCCCGCCGAGCCCGGCCCCAGCGACCCCGTGCAGGGCTTCGGCAACGGCACCGGCCAGGTGTGGGCGTACAAGATCGGCGCCAAGAAGCTGCGGCTCGTCTACCAGTCGCCGGACGCCGCGACCCTGGACTTCCCCGACAACATCACCGTGAGCCGCCGGGGCACGCTCGTGCTGTGCGAGGACAATGTCAACGACAACTTCGTACGGGCGCTGACGCCCCGCGGGGAGCTGTCGGACATCGCGCTGAACCGGCTGATCTCCAGCACCGGGGCGAACCGCTTCAACGACGAGTTCGCCGGGGCCACGTTCAGCCCCGACGGCCACACCCTGTTCGTCAACATCCAGGCCAGCCGGGGCATGACCTTCGCCATCTGGGGGCCGTGGCAATCCATCGGGGTGTGACGAAACCGGAGTGAACACCGTCGGGCGCCGACGACGGATCGGCGGGCGGAACGCGTACGCTGCAGACACCCTGGGCGAGTCGCCGGCAGGCTGACGCGGCCCGAGGCGCATCCCCTGCCACGAGGAGCGACCGCATGAGACCGACCGACGCGGGCGCGACGCCCACCGCGCTGTGGTGGGCCGGGCTCGCCTCGCTCGGCGCCGGTGCCATCCATGCCACGGCCGTGGGCCTGCACAGCGAGCACCGCCAGGCCGCGGTCGCCTTCGCGCTGCTGGCCGCGTTCCAACTGGGGTGGGGCGCCCTCGCCCTGCTGCGGGCGCCCCGGGCTGTGATCGCGCTCGGCGCGGTGGGAAACGCGGTGGCCGTGGGCGGCTGGGTGCTGGCCAAGACGTCGGGCATCGGCTTCATCGACGGCCTGGAGACAGCCGAGAGCGCGCAGTTCGCCGACACCACCGCGGCCGTGCTGGCGGCGGTGGCGGTGCTGGCGGCGCTGGCCTACCTGCTGGCGCCGGGCCGGCTGCGGCTGCCGGCACTCACCGGCGTGGTCCCGGCCGCGGCAGCCACCGGCGTGCTGGTGGTGGCGGCCATGGCGGCGGCTTCCGGCCATACCCACTCCGAAGACGGCCACGACCACGTCACGACGTCGGCGGCCAGCGCCAACGACCCGGCCCACGATCCCGCCCACGACCATGGTGACGAGGAGGGCGCGGCCGGGACCGAGCACGGGGACCACACCGCCGCGCCGGTCGGAGCCGTTCCCTACGACGGCACCCTCCCGGTGGACCTGAGCGGGGTGCCGGGCGTGACGGCCGAGCAGCAGGCCGAGGCCGAGGCCCTCGTGACCGCCAACATCCAGCAGCTCCCTCACTTCGCCGACCCGCAGGTGGCGATCGACGCCGGCTACCGCCCGATCGGCGACGCGGTCACGGGCACCGAGCACCTGGTCAACTGGAGCCTGCTCAACGACGGCCGCAACCTCGACGCCGCCTACCCCGAGGCGCTGGTCTACAAGGTGGGCTCGGGCAACAGCCGCACGCTCGAGGCCGCCATGTACGTGCTCGAGCCGCCGGCCACGCTCGACACCGTGCCCCCGGTGGGTGGCGCGCTGGTCCAGTACCACGTGCACAACGACCTGTGCTGGACCGGCCCCGACGGTGCGTACCAGGTCATCCCGGCCGCTCCCCTGCCGGCGCCGTGCCCCGCGGGCATGGAGCGCCGGCTGCTGGAGCCGATGCTGCACGTGTGGATCGTCGGCAACGAGTGCGGGCCGTTCGCTGCGCTCGAGGGCATCGGCGGCGGTCAGGTGAGGCCGGGCGAAGCGGTCATGTGCGACCACGTGCACGGGTCCGTCGGCGCCCTCTGACCGTTACAAAACGATCACAACCCGCCGTACCGGCAACCAGACCGGGCCCGAACGCGTCCCATCTGCATGGACACAGGGCAGGAATCCCCCACAGGCCTTGTCTGGGCCGCGCTCGCCTCGATCGGGGCGGGCATCATCCATGCTGCGGCGGTCGGCGTGCACGGCGAGCACCGCCAGGCTGCCATCGCTTTCGCCGCGCTGGCGCTGTTCCAAGTCGGCTGGGGCGCGCTGGCGCTGGTCCGGTCGTGGCCGTGGATCACCTGGCTCGGCGTGGCGGGCAACAGCCTCGCCGTGGGCGGCTGGTTGGTGGCCAAGACCACCGGCATCAGCTTCATAGACGGCCTGGAGACGGCCGAGGGCCCCGCGTTCGCCGACACGATGGCGGCCCTCCTGGCCCTGATCGCCGTGGCCGGCGCGCTCACGGCGGCGGTCGCCCCCGAGCTGCTGCGGATGCCGTCGATCTCGTCGGTCCCGGTGGCCGCGGTGACCGCCGCGCTCGTGATGACGGCCACGGTGGCGGCCGGCGGCCACCACCACGGCGGCGAGGGGCACGAGCACGAGACCGCCACCATCGGCGACCACGACGACGACCACGAGCACACCTCGGGCGACGACCACGACTCGGACGAGCACGGCGACGACCACGATCACCCCGGCACGACCGATCCCGACCACGAGCACCGCGACACCACCGATCCCGACCACGAGCACACCGGCACGACCGTCGGCGATCCCGACGACGACCACGACCACGGCGGGAACAACAGCCGCCGCAACAGTGGCGGGCACACCGACGACCACGACCACCCGCCGAGCACCGACCCGGGCGAGCCGCCGCACGACCATCCGCCGAGCACCGATCCGGGCCAGCCGCCGCACGATCACGCCCCCGGCCCGACGCCGGTCATCCCGCGGCGCTACGACGCCCGGCTCCCCGTCGACCTGAGCGGCTTCCCCGGGGTCAGCGCCGAGCAGCAGGCCCGGGCCGAGGCGCTGGTGACGAGCACCCTGGTGCAGCTCCCGGCGCACTACGCCACCACGGATGCGGCCTACGCCGCCGGCTACCGCTCGATCGGCGACGCCTTCACCGGCTGGGAGCACTACATCAAGTGGTCCCTGACCAACGACGGCCACGAGCTCGACGCCAACTACCCGGAGTCGCTCGTCTACCAGGTCATGCCGACCGGGGAGAAGCGGCTGGCCGCGGCCATGTACCTGCTGGAGCCGCCCCGCACCCTCGACCAGGTGCCGGACCTCGGCGGACCCATGACCCAGTTCCACGAGCACAACGACCTGTGCTGGTACCCGCGAGGCGACGCCTGGCAGGTCACCCTGGTGGGCGCCCCGCCCATCCCGTGCCCCACGGGCGCCGTGCGCAAGGAAGTCGTGCCCATGATCCACGTGTGGGTCATCCCCAGCGAGTGCGGCCCGTTCGCTGCCCTCGAGGGCGCCTCCGGCGGCCAGGTCCGGCCGGGCGAGCCCGTGCTCTGCGATCACGTGCACGGTTCGCACTAGGACACGCCTAGTCCCGACGATCGCCCGCAGGGCGGGACGGGTGGGTCGCCCTCCTAGGCTCCCGGTATGACCCTCCCGTCCCGCACTCTCGGGCGCACCGGCCCGTCCGTCTCCGCCCAGGGCCTCGGCTGCATGGGCATGAGCTTCGCCTACGGCACCCCCGACGCCGCCGAGGCCGAGGCCACGCTGGCCCGGGCCCTCGACCTCGGGATCACGTTCTTCGACACCGCCGACGTGTACGGCATGGGCCACAACGAGCAGCTGGTGGGCAAGGCCCTCGCCTCCCGCCGTGACGAGGTCGTCCTCGCCACCAAGTTCGGCATCCACGACGACCCCACCGCGCCCCGGGGCCGCCGCGGGGTGCGGGGCGACGCCGAGTATGTCCGCCAAGCGTGCGACGCCTCGCTCGGGCGGCTCGGCGTCGACCACATCGACCTCTACTACCAGCACCGCCCGGACATCCGGGTCCCCATCGAGGAGACCGTCGGCGCCATGGCCGAGCTGGTCCGGGCGGGCAAGGTCCGCCATCTGGGCCTGTCCGAAGCGTCGGCCGACACCGTCCGCCGGGCCGCGGCCGTCCATCCCATCGCCGCCCTGCAGAGCGAGTGGTCGCTGTTCTCGCGTGACATCGAGGCCGAGATCGTGCCCGCCTGCCGCGAGGCGGGCATCGCCCTGGTCCCCTACAGCCCGCTGGGCCGGGGCATGCTGACCGGCACCGTGGCCAGCCTCGACGAGCTGGAGGACAACGACTTCCGCAGGACCGTGCCGCGGTTCCAGGGCGACAACCTCGACCGCAACCTGGAGCTGGTCACGGTGGTCCGGGACGTGGCCGCGGCCCGCGGCGCCACTCCCGGCCAGGTCGCGCTGGCCTGGCTGGCGGCCCAGGGAGACGACGTCGTCCCCATCCCCGGCACCAAGCGGCGCAAGTACCTGGAGGAGAACGTCGGCGCCCTCGACGTCGAGCTCACCGCCGACGACATGGCGCGCCTCGGCGACCTGACCGCGGCCGGCGCCCGGTCCGCCGCGGCCAACTGGACCAACCTGGATACTCCCCCCGCCGGCTGAAGGTCCTTCCCCTAGCGTGAGGGCGTGGACTCCCCCTCCCCCGCGCCCTCCGCCCGCACCGCGGTTCGCCGCCAGCCGGACCGGGGCCACTACGACCGCGAGCAGGTCCACGCCGTGCTGGACGAGGGCCTGGTGGCCCACGTGGGCCTGGTGACCGACCACGGGCCCGTCGTCATCCCCATGCTCTACGGGCGCGCCGGCAGCCGGCTGCTGCTACACGGGTCGACTGCCAGCCGGCTCATGCGGGGCGGGGCCAAGGGACTCGACCTGTGTGTCACCGTGACGCTCGTGGACGGGCTGGTGCTGGCCCGTTCGGCCTTCCACCACTCGATGAACTACCGCTCGGTGGTGGTGTTCGGCCGGGCCACGCCCGTCACCGATCTGGACGAGCGCCGCGCCGCCCTCGACCTGCTGGTCGACCACATCGTGCCCGGCCGCGGCCCCGATGTCCGCCCGCCCAGCGAGAAGGAGCTGCGGGCCACGCTCGTCCTGGCCCTGCCCCTGGACGAGAGCTCGGTGAAGATGCGCACCGGGCCGCCCATCGACGAGGAGGAGGACCTCGACCGGCCCACCTGGGCCGGCGTCGTGCCCCTCGCCACCGTGCCCGGCGCCCCGCTGCCCGCCCCCGACCTACGGGGTGATGCCGAGGTCCCGGCGTACGCGGCGCGCTACCGCCGCCCCGGCCTCAGGCCTGAGTGAGAGCCCGCCCGCCGTCCCCCGGCAGGCGGCAGGCGGACGCTCACGGAAGGCCCCAGCCTGCCATCCCGGGACCGGCGAATCACTACGAACGTGTGCTCGCCACGTCGCACACGAGGCCGCGGTCGAGGCACAGTTCCACCTCGGTGCGCAGCTTGTCCGGGTCCCAGGCGTTGACGAAGTCGGCGTGGGCGGTCAGCACCGGGCCCGAGGCCATGGTCAGGTCGTGGCCGCCGCCGGTCACGGGGTAGCTGATGGCCAGCAGCAGCTGGGGCACGGGCACGGGATGGCTCTCCGGGCAGGCTCCGTCCCGGCTGCGCGCCATGTGGGCCGTGTGGTCGGGGCTGTCGACCCGCTCGCCGTCCCAGCAGTCGGGGAAGCTGACGGCGAGGCGCAGGGGCCGCCCGGCGGGACAGTCGGGCGGGGTCTCGGCCCGCACCGATCCGGTCCCACACGACCAGGCCACCACGTCGAGCGACTGCGGGGAGCCGGCGTGGGGATCGCCGCCCAGCATCATCAGCCCGAACGGGTAGGGCTCGACGGTGGCGGGGTCGATGCCCACGCCCGGCCGGTAGTAGGCGACGGCCTTGGTGGGCGTGACCATCGCCCCGTGGTCGAGCAGCGCCGGGGCCCAGTATGCGGCCCGGTCCAGCTGCTGGTCGCAGGTGGTGCTGCCCCGGGCCAGGTCGCGGGCGGTCGAGGTGGACGTGGTGCCGGTGTTGCCGAAGAACGTGTGCAGGTGCGATGCCCCGGTGTGCCCGGGATGCACGATGGGGTCGTCGGCCGCGGCGTGGCTGAACCCGCACTCGACCACGAACTGCGGCACCCGCCCCTGGGGCCCCGCCCCCGTGGGCGACCGCGCCGCGGCGGCCTCGGGAGCCGGGCCCGCGGGTGCTGGCGAAGGCGCGTCCCCACACCCGGCCAGCAAGCCGAGCGCGGCGACCGCCGCCGCCAGCCGGCGGATCACGAGGGGCGGTCCGGGAGCGTGATGGCGTCGAGGTCGACCCGGGCCGGCACGTCGGTGGCCGGCCGCGGCGGGGCCGAGTCCGCGTCGGGCATGTTGGGCTGCTCGCCGGGCTCAGGCGAGGTCTTGTAGTCGCCCGACGGTGGCTGCACCGCGGTCATCAGCCCCACCAGGTCGAGCGCCCCCGCCGTCCAATCGCCGCCGCTGCCCTGGCCCTCGCACGGAGCCAGCGCCTCCAGGTCGAGGGGTGCGGTGGTGGCGTAGGTGTTGCCCGAGAAGCAGTTGCCCAGCCCGGACACGTCGTCGACCGAACCGAGCGCCAGGTCCGCGAGCCGCGAGTTCTCGACGACGTTGTCGATCACCTTGTTGCCTCGGGGGTCCCAGATCACGAGATCGGGGATGTCGGCCGGGTCGGCCGGGGCGTCGTTCACCGTCTCGGAGCAGGGCCGGGTGTCCTCCTCGGGCGGGGGCGGGACGTCGCTGGCGTCCTCCTCCGGGAAGGGGACCAAGCCGATGCCGGTGCGGTCGTGGTCGAACACGAGGTTGCGTTCGATGTCGTTGCCGGTGCCGCCCGCGGGCAGGATGCCATTGCCCATCGCCAGCAGGGCGACGTCGATGGCGGGCGTGTCGGGCTGGTTGTTGGAGTACACGACGTTGCCGACGATGGTGGTCTCCCGCCCCGGGTAGCACAGCTCGTAGCTGCCGGAGTTGGGGACGATGCCGGCGCGGTTGAAGCGGAACGTCGAGTTGACGATGGTGAGGTTGCCGCCTGAGTTGGTGCCCGAGTAGCCGAGGCCGTTGTACTCGGAGATCACGCCGTCGATGACCGCGTCGCAGGGGTAGCACTGGCCGATGTAGAAGCCGGCGTCGGGGCTGGCCGAGCCGTACGAGTGCTCGAGCAGGCCGACCGTCGAGTCGAACGCGTAGACGCCGTAGTCGCCGTTGTGGTGGGCGGTCAGGTACGAGCCGCGATAGCGCTCGACACCGGTCCAGAAGAAGCCGTTGGTGGTGTAGTTGCGAGCGGTCATGTTCTCGATGGCGACGCCGTCGGCCTCGAGCACCCGGATGCCGTTGTCCTTCTCGAACTCGCCGTCGAGGATGACCTCGTTGCGGTCGAGGCCCCGGATCGTCAGGTTGTCGGTCTTGACGCTGACGGACTCCTGGTAGGTGCCGGGAGAGATGAGCA
>DASRJN010000309.1:0-2067 GCA_035649455.1 Acidimicrobiales bacterium | reverse complement strand
GTCCCGATGGGCGCCTTGGCCCTGCGCTGCCCACGGCGATGAGGGGAACGTCATGGGCGAAGTTCACCGTGCCGTCGATCGGGTCGAGCGTCCACCACTCGGCCGCGTTGTCGCTCGCGCTCATCCGAGATCAGCGGCCGGTACTCGGGGTCATCGACCTTCCCGCGATGGGCAGCCGCTACTGGCGCGACGAGGAGACCTACACCGCTCCGTTCCACGCACTCACCTGATCGACGATGGCGACGCTCGCAACGCCGACATAGCGTGCCGGAGCTACGCCCGCCGTCACGTGCGCTCCTGACGGTTGGTTGCTCGTTGGCAGCCTCGATGCCAGGCACAGGAAACCGCCCGCTGCCCTAAGGACAACAGGTCCGGGTCATGCGGACGTGTCGCTGGTCGTCCAGGGGGCCGGCTCGTTTGCTCGCATCCGGAACGAGGCCGAACGGAGGGCGGCAGCCAACGTCCGGCATCGAGAACAGCGATGAACGCTGGGCGTGGACCGCCAGACGCGTCGAGCTCAGCGCCGAGCTCGGGTCGGGCGTCCTAGATGCGGGCGGCGATGAGTGCAGCGGCGAGCACCGGGAGGCCCCACGACAGGGCGCGCAGCGCGGCTTCGGGGGGGTCCAACAGCAGCTCTTCGTGTGCGGTCCGCTCGGCGCCATCCTGCAGGTCGAGGGCGATGTTGACCCGGCTGGTCTGGCGGCGGACGAACCGGACGCTACTGCTGAGGCTTCGTTGCGCTCTGGACAGGGCGTACGCGGCCAGGGCGGCGAGCAGCGCGGGCACGGCGAGCCGCTCGGCCTGGGCGACGTAGGCGGTGAGTACGGGGAAGGCGCCCCACGCGGCGGCGAACGCCGCGTCGGTGTGGAAGCGGCCGCCGAACAGTTCGAGGTTGTACGCGGCGACCAGGAACGCGCCAGCGACGATGAAGGGCACGAGCACGAGCCCGGTGCGCGTGACGCCCAGGGCGCCGATGACGACGGCGCCGGCGAGCGCGGCGGTGGCGGCGGCGGCGAGCACCGGGGACGGGATCGAGGTGCGCAGGGGTCGGCCGTGCAGTTCGTCGAGGGCGTGCGCGGCGATCCCCACGGCGAAGAAGAACGCGAGCAGGGTGGCGACGAGGCGCTGGGCGTCGAGCCGTGGTGCCAGGGCGGCGCCGATGGCCACGTAGGAGAGGTGCCACGCCGTGTACGGCGGGTGCAGGAGCGTCCACCACTCCCCCGCCGGGCCGGTCGCAGCGTAGAAGGCAGGGCGACGGTCAGTCATCGACGCGGTGCCCCCACATCACCAGCCCTCCCCCGACGCTCATGACACGGACGCCGACGTCGGCGACTCCGGCACGCAGCCAGGCGTCGACGGTCGTCGGGAGGGGGTAGCGGTCGTAGTGGGCGGAGATGCTGGGGCCGAGGAAGCGCCCGACGCGGTACCACTCCCGGCCCGCCAGCCCTCCCAGGACGGGTAGGCCCACGCGGGTGTAGAGCCACCAGGCGCCGCGCCACAGCCGCCGGGGTGGGACGTAGAACTCGAGGCTGGCGATGGTGCCGCCCGGGCGGACCACGCGGACGAGCTCGGCGATGGTGGCGGCCGGGTCGGCCACGTAGCGCAGCAGGTAGGTGAAGGTCAGCGCGTCGAAGGTGGCGTCGGGGAACGGGAGCAGCTCGGCCTGCCCGCCGACCAGCGCAATCCGTTGGTCCAGGCCGTGGTGCAGGACCGAGGCCCGGCCACGGCGCAGCATCGCCTCGGTGACGTCGATCCCGGTGACGTGTGCGCCCGTCCGGTGGGCGAGCTGGAGGGCGACGCCGGCCGTGCCGGTGGCCACGTCGAGCACTGTGGCGGGGTCGCCCTCGATGACGCGGTCGACCATGGTCCGGCGCCAGCGCCGGTTCTGACCGAACGACAACGCCTCGGCGAGCAGGTCGTAGCGCTGGGGAAGGCCGTCGAACAGCTGCTGCGCGAACCTGGTGGGGTCCTGACGCGACCGGGTCAGCACAGGCGCCTCCCGCACATCGGGCGTTTGTCGACTGTACCCACGGGAGGGTGGGGTGGTGCCTGCGGAACGTGCGGATG
>DASRJN010000308.1:0-12143 GCA_035649455.1 Acidimicrobiales bacterium | reverse complement strand
TGGGTGATGACGGTGGCTCCGGCACCGGCGGCTTCGAAGCCGTAGCACCCCGGCCCGGCGTCGTAGAGGTGGACGCGGAGCGTCTCGCCCAGGGGCACCGGGGAGGCGAAGCGGGCGGCGACCCGGCGGACGCGATCCGGGTCGCCGCCGGCGACCTGATCCACGACGCATCGGGCGCACAGGGCCAGCGTGCACAGGCCGTGGAGGAACGGCCGGTCGAACCCGCTGCGGCGGGCCGCCTCGACGTCGAAGTGGTGGGGCGACCAGTCGCCGGACGCCTCGGCGTAGCGCCGGGCCATGCCCTCGTCGATGGCCAGGTCGCACGAGCCCAGCGGGCGGGCCCGGGCTGCGTCCTCCAAGGCGTGCGACGGGGCGGGGTTGCCGGTCGGGTCGCACGACACGCCCAGGTACACCGTCGTCCACCACTGCTCGGCCACTTCGCCCCCGGCCGCGTCGAGCGTCACGTAGCGCAGGGTCACGAGGGCGTTGCGGCCCGCGGGCCGGGCGCCGTGGGCCTCGACCCAGGTGCGAAGCGGTTCGCCGGGCACGATCGGCCGATGGAGCACGACGTCGTGCTCGCCGTGGACGCCACCGGCTGCCTCCTGCTGCAGCCACTCCGGCACCGCGACCGCCCGCGCCGCGTTCTGGGCCTCCCAGATCTGCGTGACGATCGCCACCGGGGCGTAGCGGCGCGCCACGTCGGCGTCGAGGCAGCCCGCGAACGGTCCGACACGGGTGCCGAGCACCACCCCGGGGCCGGTCATCGGATCAGGTGATGCCCGCAGCCTCCCGGGCGCGGCGCCGGGCCGGCTCGAGATCGAAGGCGTCGAGGGTGGCCATGCGTTGGGCGTGCATCCCGCCGTCGACGACCTGGTTGGTCACCTTGTCCCAGCCCCCGAACGTGTCGGCGAACAGGTCGCGGATCACGTGGAAGATGCGCGTGCGATCCTCGCCCTGCACCTCGCTCATCGTGCGCATGTACTTGCGCAGCTGGTCGCCCACGACCGGGTGCTCGAGGTCGGCGATGGTCGGGGCGGTGACGACCGCGCCCCCGGCCACGTCGTGGAGGTAGTGGGTCATGTCGCTGTACAGCTGGCTGCCGTACGACTTGGTCGCGCACAGGTACGCGTCGTCCGGGCAGACCATGCCGCCCGGCCCCTCCTGGGCGTTGCCGAGTGCGGCGTCCCAGCCGGCCCGGCACATCTTGGCGTAGACCGCGATGGCGGAGAGCTTGTCCCGCACGTGGGGGACCGCAGTGATGCCGTTCATCTCGGAGATGACCTGGGCGAGCCCCATGATCAGCTCGGCCCGGTCGGCCTGCTCGGCGACGGCCCGGGCGCGCTCCCAGAGCTTGAGGGTGTCACGGAACGCGTCGGCGCCGCGGAAGACGCGCTCGGCGGGCACGGCCACGCCGTCGAACACCACCAGCCCTTCGGAGATCGTACTGGAGCGGCTGACCGGGAAGTGCCGGTCGTCGCCGGCCCGGGGCGCGGGGCTGTGGGCCAGGATGCGCACGCCCTCGGCCGCGACCGGCACGGCGCACGCGACGTCGCCGGCCAGCACGAGCAGCTCGTGGACCACGGCCGCTCCGAGCACGTGCTGCTTGCCGCCGCTGAGCTCCACGCCGCCGTCGGCCCGGGCCTGGGCCTCGACGGGCTTGGCGGTGTCGTCCACCGCCGCCGCCATCCGGGCGTCGCGCCCGACGATCTCGTCGGCGAGCGAGCGCAGCCCCGGCGAGAGTGTCGTCAGCGCGAAGCACCCGGCGGTGGTGGTGGCGGTGCGGTCGGCCCCCACCAGGAAGTCCATCTGGTCGCGCAGCTCGTCCCGCGTCATCGGCACGCGGAACATCGGGTTGGTCACGCCCTCGTAGCGGTCGTAGGTGGACGCCACCCACGCCACCGACTTGGCCAGCAGCGGATCAGCGGTCACGTCGGGGACCCGGCGTCCCTCCAGCCAGACCGCCCGGCCGTCGCCCAGCGACTCCCGGTACGCATCGCCGGTGATCACAGCCCGACCGCCTTCCGGGCCAGCTCCTTGGCGCTGGCCAGGTCGTAGTGCCGCAGCGTGACGAGCCGCTGCGCGTACTGGCCGCCGCCGGCGAGCGACTCGGTGACGGCGATCCACCCGCCGTAGGTGTCCGCGGTGAGGTCGCGCACGTAGTGGAGCAGCTTGAGCCGTTCCGCGGCCGTCCACCCGCCCTCGCCGAGCAGGTGCTCCCGCACGTCGGGCCCGATCTCGGCGCTGTCGTGGTCGGCCATCGTCGGCGCCTCGACGAGCAGGGCCCCGGCGATGTCGTGGAGGATGTCCACCATCCGGCCGTGCAGCTCGGCGTTGTAGAACTTCGACGCGCTGACGTAGAGCGAGGCCGGCGACAGCGTGCCGTCCTCGTTGGTCTTGGCGTTGGCCATCGCCGCTTCCCAGCCGGCCCGGCACATGGTGGCGTAGATCGCCAGCTCCGACAGCCGGTCGCGGATGTCGGTGCGGTCGGCGGCGCCGTTCATCTCCGCGAGCAGGGAGGCAAGGCCGACGAGCCGGTCGGCGCTGCTGCCGCTGTAGGCGACGGCGTTCGAGCGCTCCCACAGGCCCAGCGCGTGGGCCAGCGACGCCGCGTGAGAGGTCTCGCCGTCGAGGAAGACCCGCTCGTTGGGGACGAACACGTCGTCGAAGACGAGCAGCCCCTCCGGCATGTTGGTCCGGCTGCTGATGGGGAAGTGGCGCACGTCCTCGCCGCGCGGCGCGTTGGTGGTGTTGACGATGTGCAGGCCCTCGGCGTTGGTCGGGACGGAGCAGGCGACGGCGTAGTCCTCCTCCCCCGGCTTCATGCTCTTGGTCGGCAGGACGACCTGCTCGTGGACCAGAGGCGCCCCGGTGATGTGGAGCTTGGCGCCCCGGATGACGATGCCGTCGGACTGGCGGTCCACGACCCGCACATACGCGTCGGGGTCGTCCTGCTGCAGCGGCCGCTTGCGGCGATGGCCCTTGGCGTCGGTGATCGCCTCGGAGCACCGCACGTCCGTGTCCTTGCACCAGTCGAAGAAGGCGTAGATGCGGTCGCGGTACTCGGGCCGCAGCTTGCCCAGCTCGGGCGCCACGTCGACGAGGGCCATGCACGCCGCGGTCGTGCCGGCCGTGATGTCGCTCTGGCCGAGGGCCTTGACCCGGCGGTCCATGTCCTCGCGCGACCGCGGGATCGTGTACATCGGGTGAAACGCGTCCGGCGCGGGATCGTAGAAGCGGTCGTAGGTGCCCGCGACCGACGCCACTGCGGTGCGCAGCATCGGGTGCTCCCCCGGGTCCTCGATCAGCTCCCCGTCGATGTAGCAGCGGCGCCCGTCCCGCAACGACGCCCGGTACTGCTCACCCGTCATCATCGGCACTGGATCCCCCTCCTGCTCGTCTCTCCGTCTATGCCGGCCGGATCAGCATCAGGAGGTCCCATTCGAGCTCGGGGACCCTCCGGCCGCTGGCGGCCATCACGATGCTGCGGAACCGGCCGTCCAGGTGGGCGGCGGACTGGCTGGCCAGGCCCAGCGCCCAGCGCAGGGTCCCGAGGACCTTCCACCAGGTGAACCGCTCTTCGTCGAAGGCGCCGCCCGCCGACTCGTAGCCGGCGACGAACGGCTCCCGGCCGGCGAAGCCACCGATCTCGCGGCCGTCCTCCTTGAACCGCCACATCCGCAGCGCGGGCCAGGCGAGGTCCTGCATCGGATCGCCGTGGCGCACCGTGCCCTCCCAGTCGAGGACCGCCGCCAGCCCCTCCGCGCTGACCAGGATGTTGCCGTTGCGGGCGTCGGTGTGGACGATGGTCCGCCGCGGGGGCGCCGGCGGCAGGTGGCGTTCGAGCCACCGGATCCCGTACACGAGGGCCGGGCGGGGCAGCGGCAGGTCCGCCACCATCCGGTCGGCCCCCGCCAGCGCGGTCTCCGCCGGGTTGTCCGAGCGGTCGTCCATCAGGTTCTCCGGAGCCCGGGCGGGGTCGATCGAGTGGAGCCGGGCCAGCGCCTCGCCCAGCTGCCCGGCCACCCGCTCCCCGATCCCTTCGGCGTGCACCAACCGCAACACCCGCCGGGGCACGGACTCGCCGTCGACCCGGTCGGACAAGAAGAACGGCCCGCCGACGAAGCTCGCATCGGTGCAGACGGCGTGGATGTGCGGCACCGGGACGCCGTGCTCCTCGGCCAGGTTCCGGACCGCAGCCTCGGCCGTGATCGGATTGAGCTCGATGGCGGCGGTCGGCAGGATCGTCGCCACCAGGCGCAGGGACCGGCTCGGGCCGTCGGCGTCGAACAGCACGTTGCCTCGGCGGGCCCCGGCCGACGAGGCGACCAGGCCCCGCACCTTGACCGGCTCGTCGTAGTGCCCGGTGAGGAACCGCGAGAGGCCCTCGCTCAGATCGGTGCTCAGGGCCCCTCCCAGGCATCGTGACCCGGCTTCGCGATGGCGAGGTCCTCGCGGCAGATCGCCACCAGGGCGTCCCAGGCGCTCCGCTGGAAGTCGGGGTCGTCGTCGGTCTTGATCCGCTGCGCCAGCTGCCGGGACAGCTCGACGGCGTCCGTGCTGCCGGCCGCGCCGACCAGCGCCGCGAGCCGCTCCCGCTCACGCGCCGCGCCCGCGGGCCCGAGCGCCTCCTGCCGTTCCAGGATGCGGGCGAGGTTGCCGGCCACCCGGCACTTGTGCTTCAGGGCGTCCGGCAGCGCGGCCAGGACTTCGTCCTCGAGCAGCTCGGCGATGGCTTCGAGCAACTGTTCGGCGCTCGGTTCGTACTGCATCACACCAATCCTGCGGCCACGAGGCCCTGGTCCACGGTGAGCTCGACGGCGCGGGCGTAGCGCTCCACGTCCGGCGGTGGCTCCCCCATCTTCCCGTCGATGTAACGGCGGTAGACGCCCTCGGAGATGGCCGCCGAGCGCCAAGCGTTCAGCGCCGTCCAGTAGGCGAGGTCGTCGAGGGCCCGCCCCGAGGCCGCGGCGTAGCGCCCGGCCAGCTCGTCCCGGCTCGGGAAGCCCGACGCCGCGGCCGGGGGCCCCTCGCCCCCGGCCGCCTGCTCGGGCATCGCCCACGACCGCAGCAGGTAGGACACGTCGGCCAGCGGATCGCCCAGCGTGCTGAGCTCCCAGTCGAGCAGGGCGAGCGTGGTGCCGTCCGGCGCGTGCAGCGCATTGCCCAGCCGGATGTCGCCGTGCACGACACACGTCTCGGGCTCGGCGGGGCGGTGCTCGACCAGCCAGGCGTGCAGTCGCTCCATGGCCGGCAGCTCCCGGGTCTTCGACGCCGCCCACTGGGTCGACCACCGCCGGAGCTGGCGGTCGAGGTAGCCCTCGCGCTTGGCGAAGTCCCCGAGCCCGACCGCGTCGATGTCTACCGCGTGCAGCGCCACCAGGGCATCGACCAGGCTCTCCGCGGCACGACGGCGGGCGGCCGGCGACGGGAGCAGGCGCTCGCTGTCGCCGGCGGTGTGCACCACCACGCCGTCGACATAGCTCATGACGAAGAACGGCGCCCCGTTGACCTCGTTGTCCTCGCAGAGGCCCCGCATCCGCGGCACGGGGACGGGGGTCGCCTGGAGCGCCGACATGACCCGGTGCTCGCGGGCGACGTCGTGGGCCGTCGCCAGCACCTGCCCGAGGGGCGGGCGGCGCAGCACGTAGCGTACGCCGCGGCCGTCGGTGACCACGTAGGTCAGGCAGGAGTGCCCGCCCGCCACCCGCTCGTAGCGCAAGGGGGGCCGGGCCTCGGGCACGTGCTCCCGGAACCACGCCTCGATCGGTTCCGGGTCGATGCCCACGGGGGCCGAGCTCGTCGAAGTTGACATCAGTGTCGGAAACACTAGCGTCGCCGCTGTGATGCGGGCACTGGTCCTCGGGGGCAACCGCTACATCGGCCTGCACCTGACCTTCGAGCTCGCCCGCCGCGGCTTCGACGTGACGGTCATGAACAGCCACGTCGCATCGCTTCCCGAAGGCGCCCGCCGGCTGCACGGCGACCGGCGCGTGCCCGGCATCCTGCGCGAGGTGCTCGAACCGCACCGCGACGACTTCGACATCGTCTACGACAACACCGCCTATCAGGTCGACGACCTGGCCCCGCTGGTCGAGCTGTTCCGCGGGCGGGTCCGGCAGTTCGTCTTCACCAGCTCGGTGGCGGTCTACAAGCGCAGCTTCGTCCAGCCGGTCAAGGAGCACTTCGCCCGCCACGCCCCGGACGACCGCGACCCGCGCAAGGCCTACGGCGTCGGCAAGGTCGCCTGCGAGGACTACCTGGCCCGCCTCCATGAGACCGAGGGCTTTCCCGCCACCTCGCTGCGGGTCACCCACACCGTCGGGCCCAAGACGCCGCTGGCCAGCCGGGAGCCGGTGTTCTTCGCCCGCCTGGAGCAGGGGCGGCCGATCCTGGTGCCGGGCGAAGGGTTCCCGTTCGTGCACCTCGTCCACGTCCAGGACGTGGCGCGGCTGATGGTCGCCCTGGCCGGCAACGAGCGGGCCATCGGCGCCGCGTACAACGTGGGCGGGGCCGAGATCACCAGCATCCTCGGCTGCGTGCGGCTGATGGCCCGAGCCGTGGGCGTCGAGCCCGAGATCGTGCACGTCCCGCTCGACGTCGCCCGCCGGGCGCGGCCGCCGCTGGTCCACTGGGGCGAGGGTCTGGTGGGCGGGGCCATGTTCTCGATCGACAAGGCGCTGGCGCACCTGGACTGGGAGCCGAGCTTCGGGCTGGAGGCCGCCTACCGGGACTCCTACGAGTGGTTCAAGGCCGAGGGGCGCGACCGGTACGAGTTCGACTTCTCGGGCGACGAGGCCGTCCTCGCCGAGCTCACCGCCCGGTGAAGGCGGCCGGGCGGCGTTCCAGGAAGGCGGCGACGCCCTCGCGGTGGTCCTCGGATCGGAAGCACTCCTCCAGCATCCGGGCCGTCTCGCGCAGGTGCTCGTCCACCGGACGGAACATGCCGCCGTACACCAGCTCCTTGGTGCGCCGCACGGCGAACGGCGACGCGTTCAGGTAGCGCTGGGCCTCGTCCTCGGCGGCGGCGGCCAGGTCGTCCGGCTCGACCACCTGGGTGACGAACCCGAGCTGAAGCGCCTCGGAGGCGTCGATGATCTCGCCCGAGAACAGCAGCCGCATGGCCGCGGTGGGCCCGATCAGCCGGGGCAGCAGGAAGGTGCCGGCGCCGGTGTCGGCGACCAGGCCCCGGAGGACGAAGATCCAGCCGAAGCGAGCTCGGGTGGAAGCGACGCGCACGTCGCACTGGGTAGCGAACTCGGCGCCCATCCCCACCGCAGGGCCGTCGACCGCGGCGATGACCGGCTTGGGACAGGCGACGATCGGCCACGGCACCCGGGCCGCAGGCTGGTCGCGGCCCCGGCCCGAGCGCTGGTCCTCGGGCGTCTCGGCGAGGTCGGCCAGGTCGGTGCCGGCGCAGAACGCGCCGCCGGCCCCGGTGAGCACGACCGCACCCACGCTCTCGTCGGACCCGGCCCGGTGGATGGCCTCGTGGAACTCGGCGAGGATCGCGTAGGTCATGGCGTTGCGCTTCTCGGGCCGGTCGATCGTCACCGTCGCCACCCGATCGCTGACCTCATAGCGGATGTGGCCCATGGGGCTACGCTAACGCAGGAACCGACATGAGTGTCGAGATCGGGCCAGGGCCTAGCGAGCGAGGCCGAGGGCGCTGAGCCAGAGCGTGCCCAGCGTGTCGGCGGCCATCACCACGTCGTGCGCGCTCTTGCCCGGGCCGTCGCCCTCGATGAACCAGCGGTGGGTGAACTCCTCGAGCATGGCCACCAGCGCCGCCGCCGCGATGCCCGGGTCGATGTCCGGCCTGGCGTCGGCCGACTCGATGCCCTTGCGCACCCGCTCGATCCGCCGGGCCCGCTCGCGGTGCCGGGTCTCGGCGATCTCGGGATCGAAGTTCGACGCCGCATGCCACACCTTGATCAGCTCGATGTGCTCCACATGGTCGGACAGGTACCAGAAGAGCTCGGCCCGGATGCGGTCGGCCAGGTTCTGGCTCTTGAGGATGGGCCGCCGCTCGGGAGTGTCGGCGAGTGGCCTGGTCAGGGCGAGCAGGATGTCGCGCCGGCTGGCGAAGTACTCGTAGAAGGTGCCGTGCCCGACCCCGGCCGCCTGGACGATGTCGGGGACGCTGGTCTCGTGGTAGCCGTGCTCGGCGAACATGCGCGCCGCCGCGTCGAGGAGGGCACGGCGGGTCTCCTCGCTCTTGCGTGTGCGCCCGCCGGGGTTGCGGTTGCTGCGAGAGCTCACGCGGTCGGCGGGCGCCTTCTTCGCCGGCGGCTTGGCCGTCATGCGCGAAGTATACGAGCGGTAACCGATGCCGACGTCAACTCTGAGATTCAGATTTGTGCAGGCAGGCCGCGCTCCTGGCCCGGCAAAGCCGAGCGTGTGGCCTGATCTTGACAGTGATGTCGGTTCTCCGGGATAGTCGGTCGAGAGGGGGACGCCGTCCATGAGCAGCGCCATGACAGAGCTTGAGCGTTCGCTGACCGGCCCTGGTGGGCCGTTCGAGATCGTCGAGGTCGAGATCCGCGGTGTGCCCACGCGGGTCTGGAAGGCCGCGCCGAACTCGTTGCGCGACATCTGGGACGCGAGCCGGGCGCACGCCGAACGCGACTTCCTCGTCTACGACGACGAGCGCTACAGCTACGCCCGCGCCCACACGTTGGTGGCGAACCTGGCCCGGCGGCTGTCCGGCGCGTTCGGCGTCGGGCAGGGCGATCGCATCGCCATCGCCATGCGCAACTACCCGGAGTGGGCGCTGTCGTTCTGGGCCGCGGTGTCGATCGGGGCCGTGGCGGTGCCGCTCAACGCCTGGTGGACCGGGCCCGAGCTGGCCTACGGGCTGTCGGACTCCGGAGCGAAGCTGCTGATCGCCGACGGCGAGCGGCTGGAACGGCTCGCCGGGGAGCTCGACGGGCTCGGCCTCGCCGGTGTCGTCGGCGTCCGGACCGAGGTGCTGCCTCCGGGCACGGTCGACTTCCACGAGCTGATCGGCGAGCCGGACGAGGCCGCCTCGCTGCCCGACGTCGCCATCGACCCCGACGACGACGTCACCATCCTCTACACCTCGGGCACCACCGGGCGGCCCAAGGGCGCGGTCGGCACCCACCGCAACATCACCAACTTCCTGATGGCCGGCTTCTACCTGGGGACGGTCCGGGCTGCTGCCGCGGCGGGGGTGCCGACGGCCGGAGCCGACGGCGAGGCACCGCCTCCGCCGCGGACGCTGCTGACCTTCCCGTTGTTCCACGTCGGCGGGCTGCAGTCGCACCTCATCCCCTACACCGCGTACGGCGGCACGCTGGTGCTGATGTACCGCTGGGATGCGGACCAGGCGGTGGACCTGATCGAGCGCGAGGGGGTCACCAACTTCTCCGGGGTCCCGCACACCGCGTTCGACCTGCTCGACCGGGCGGCCGCCCGCGGCGTCTCCCTGGACAGCCTCCAGGGGCTCGCGTCGGGCGCCACGCTGGTCCCCCCGGAGCTGGTGCGGCGCGTCGACTCGCAGTTCAGCTCGCGGGTCGCACCCGGGAACGGCTACGGCCTGACCGAGACCACCGGCGCCATGGTCGTGAACATGGGAACCGACTACGTGGCCCGCTCGGACAGCGTCGGCAAGCCGCTCGCCCCGGTGGTCGGCGTGCGCTTCGTCGGGCCCGACGGCGCCGACGTGAGCCAGGGCGAGGTGGGCGAGATCTGGATCAGCGGCCCCACCATCGTTCGGGGCTACCACAACAAGCCCGAGGCCACCGACGCGGCCTTCACCGGGGGCTGGTTCCACACCGGCGACCTCGGCTACGTCGACGACGACGGCTTCGTCCACGTGGTCGACCGCCTCAAGGACGTGGTGATCCGCGGCGGTGAGAACGTCTACGCGGCCGAGGTCGAGGCCGCGCTGTTCGAGCACCCCGACATCACCGATGCCGCCGTGGTCGGGGTCCCCCATGCCTCACTCGGCGAGGAGGTCGCGGCCGTCGTGCGCCTGCGACCGGGGAGCGACCTCGACGCCGAAGCCGTGCGCAAGCACGTGGGCGAGCGGCTGGCGGCCTTCAAGGTGCCGTCGGTGGTCGCGATCCGCGACGCCGAGCTGCCCCGGAACGCCGCGGGGAAGGTCCTCAAGCGCGAGCTCCGCGAGGAGCTGGCGCAGTGAGCGAGCCTGTCGAGCGAACCAGAAACACGAGCGAGCCTGTCGAGCGAACCAGAAACACGACCGAGGAGCCGGCGGGCTTCGGCCTCCCCAACTTCTCGATCGACCTCACGGACCAGGTGGCGCTGGTGACAGGGGCCAGCTCGGGGCTGGGACGCCGCTTCGCCATCGTGCTGGCCGCGTGCGGGGCCAAGGTGGCGGCGGCCGCTCGGCGCGAGGACCGGCTGAAGGAGGTGGCCGCCGAGATCGCGGCAGGCGGCGGCGTCTGCGTGCCGGTGCCACTCGACATCACCGACGCCGACCAGATCGTCGCCACCGTCGACCGGGTCGAGGCCGAGCTGGGGCCGGTGTCGATCCTCGTCAACAACGCCGGAATGCCCGACGCCCAGTACGCCACCAAGATGTCCGTCGCCCTGATCGACCAGGTCTTCGACACCAACCTGCGCGGTCCCTGGCTGCTGTCCTGCGAGGTCGCCCGGCGGCTGATCGATCGGAAGGCACCCGGCCGGATCGTCAACCTGTCCTCGATGGGCGCCCACCACTACGCGGGCCGGGGCGCCGCGCTGTACTCGACGACCAAGGCTGCGGTCGAGCGGATGACCGAGGTGCTCGCGGTGGAGTGGGCCCGCTTCGGGATCAACGTCAACGCCATCGCCCCGGGCGCGTTCAGCTCCGAGATGATGGACGGGATGATCTCGCGAGTCGGGGACATGACCGCGTTCTTCCCCCGCCGCCGGCTCGGCGACCCGGCCCAGCTCGACAGCACCTTGCTCTATCTCGTGTCCCCGTCGTCCGAGTTCGTGACGGGCATGGTCGCCAAGGTCGACGACGGCCAGGAGCCGCGCTGATGAGTGACGACGCGCGCTTCGCGACCGAGGTCACGCTCACCGGGCCGCTGCGTTCGCCGGCCCAGATGCTCCAGGACCAGCAGGTCAACGGCCACGCCAGCCTCCACGACGCGGACACCGCCGGGTCGCTCGGGCTGGCCGGGGCCCCCATCGAGGCGCCCACGCACTTCAGCCAGATCGACCCCCTCGCCGCGGCCGTGTGGGGCCAGGCCTGGTTCGAACGCGGCTGCGTGAGCTGCCACTTCCGCACGATGGTGGTCGAGGGCGAGCAGGTGCAGGCCTCGCTGACCACCACCGGGCCCGTCTCGGCCCGCATCGAGGCCCACAAGGCCGACGGCACGCCGGTGCTCGTCGGCACGGCGTCGCTCGGTCCCGATGATCCGGAGACCGAGCTGGCGGCGCGGCTCGCCCGCCATGGCGACCCGGGCGAGCTGTTCATCGTCGACCAGCTCGAGGTCGGCATGCGCAGCCCGAAGCCGCGCGCCGCCACGGTCACCTACGCCGACGGCAACGGGCCGGGCTACCCGTTCTCGCTGGCCGACAAGCTCGAGCGCATCACCGAGCCGCACCCCTGGTACACGCCCGAAGGGGGCACGAAGTCCCCGTGGGGCCGGGCGGTGCTGCCGATGGAGATGATCAGCGTGCTGTCGGCCAAGGCCGGCGCCGCGTGGCCGGTGCGGGGCCCGGCGCTCGGCCTGTTCCTCGACCTGGAGATCCGGCTGGTCGAGGGGCCGGTGTTCGCCGGCCAGACCTACGGGGTCGAGAGCGAGATCCGAGGCCTCGGCCAGAGCCGCCGCACCGAGTCGTACTGGACCAGCACGACGCTCACGGACGCGAGTACCGGCCGGGTGGCCGCGGTCGTGCTGTTGCACTCCGGTGTCTTCAAGGAGTCATACGCCGGCTACCCGAAGGAGCGGCTCGGCGAGCCGGCCTGAGCACGAAAGGAGGGTCGTTCCATGCGGATCCGGCTGGAGCCCGAGGACGACTACATGCATCCTCGGGAAGAGGCGAGCAACTTCAACGAGAGCGCCTACTACAACTTCTACGACCGTGGCTGCGGCCTCGGTGGCTGGGTCCGGCTCGGCAACCGTCCCAACGAGGGCTACGCCGAGATGACCACGTGCCTGTACCTGCCC
>DASRJN010000307.1:0-2516 GCA_035649455.1 Acidimicrobiales bacterium | reverse complement strand
TCCAGGCCGGCGAGGCCCTCCTTGGCCCGCTCCAGCCGCTCCGCCGTGTAGGGGACGGGGGTCAGCACACCGTCGTGTTCGAGCATCTCCTCGGGTGAGAGGGACAGCGTCCGGACCATGTGGTTCTGGATCATGTGCGTGAACCGGAACGGGTCCTCGTAGATCTCGAGGAGGGGGGTGTCCTCGGTCGCCCCGCGCTGGCGGCGCTGGGCCTGGTGGCGCAGGAACGACAGGGTCCGCTCGACCGGGTGGCGCAGGACCGTCATGGTCACGAACCGCACGCCGAGCACCTCGGTGGTACGCACCGGGAAGTGGCCGGTCAGCAGCCGGATCTGCTCGCCACGGGCGGCCCATCGCGCTTGCAGGTGAGACACCGAGATGACCGAGACCCTGGCGTCCGGGCCGTCCGTGGCATTGGGGTAGATCTGCTCGTCGGCGAACGACGCCCGCAGCCGGTCCCGCAACGTCGTGCCCGCGGTCTTCTGCATGTGGGCGACGAAGAAGCGCCGGTCGCCGTCGGTGACGGGGATGGTCACGAGATCCTCCGGAGGAAGCCGCCCTGGTTGAAGGTCAACCCGTGGCGTTCACGGGTGGTGTCGGCGAGGAACTCGCCGTGCAGGTTCAGGAGCCGGCGCAGGGCCTCGTGGGGGCCGGGCCCGAAGCTGGCGTCCACCGGGAAGCCGTTCAGCACCGTGTGCTCGACGATCAGGTAGGAGCCGACCGGCACGAGGGGGGCGAACGCCTCGAACTCCCGGCGCGTCCGATCGCGCCGGGTCCGTGAGCCGAGGATGACCAGGGCCCGGGGCCGGTCGCCGACGATCTCGTCCACCAGCCGCCGTGCCTCCGGCTCGTGCGGCGCTGCGGCCAGGTAGCGGATGCGCGGGTGGGAGGGAAGGTCGTCGGTGCGACGGTCGGCGATCGAGATCACCTCGCCGTGGTCGAGCAGGTCGCACAGGCTGGCGAGGAACCACGGACGCCCGCCGTCGCGCGAGCCCGTGTCGATCACCCAATCAGGCCGGACCTCGGCCAGGATCTCCTGGTAGGCGACCAGGTCGGTGGGGGCGTTGGGCACCTGGCGACCCAACCACCGGGTGTCGCGCCAGGCGAGGCTGCGGTGGTAGGCGCTCGTGAAGCCGTCCCGCAGGTCGTCCGCCAGCGGCACCGGCGAGGCCGGCTCCGGACCGTCGGCCCCCTCGAGCGCCGGGTCGACCTCGAAGGCCCTCGCCGTCATCCTCCGGGCCCGGGAGCGCTTGGCCGCCTCGGTCGTGAAGCCGCCGACGTAGTGGATCGGCTTCTCGGGCCCCATGAACGGGCGGCCGCGGACCTGCGTGTAGTGATCGACGTAGCTGCGGATGCGGGCCCGGCGCTCGAGCGGGTCGGCCTGGTTGGTCGTCGTGCCGCCGTGGAGCTGGTGAAACGACCCCTCGCCCAGGATGCTGACCACCCGGACCCCCGGGCTCGACGCCAGGCGCTCGTAGAGATCGAGGTTGCAGTAGCCGCCGCCCGGCATGGCGAAGGCCTCGTCGAACCCCCCGACCTGTTCCAGCAGGCTGCGGGGCGCGAACAGGCAGTTGCTCTCCCACAGCCCGTCGAACCAGTCGCGGTCCCCGACGAAGTGGCCGATCTCGAACAGCTTGTAGCCATGGGCCGGCCAGCCGATCTGGGAGAACAGCGCGTCCTCGACCGCCCGGTCGTAGCCCGCCCGCATGACGTCGCCCTGCTGGCCGGGGCCCACGTACCAGGCCTGGGTGGCGACGATCGCGGGTGCGTAGGCGTCGAGGCCGGCCAGCCCGTGGCGCAGCACTCCCGGGGTGAGGACATGGGCCCCGTCGACCATGAGGGCCACCGCCCGGCCGCGGCTCTCGGCCAGCCCCCGGTTCATGGCGGCCACCGGCGACGGCGTGGCGTCTTCGCCCATGTCGATGTAGCGGAACGGCCGGCCGAGGCTCTCGACCGCCTCCGCCCCGAGGCGCTCGCCGGGATCCGAGCCGTTCTCGACGACGACCACCTCGTAGCGAGTGCCGTCCGGAAGCTGCTGGTAGCGCCGGGTCAGGGACAGCAGCGACCGGCACGCCTCCCGGCGCATGTTGTGGACCGCCACGATCACGGACAGGTCGGGCGGGAGCATGCCGAGCGGCCGGACCAGCGGGGCGCGGCTCGCACCCGGGCGGGACGCCGGCCCGGTGACCGCCGGCGTCCCGACGGCCTCCTCCTTCCACCACGCGAGCCCGCCGTCGCCGTCGCGTTCCAGCGGGCCGGTCAGGCCGTGACGGCGGTGGTAGGCCTCGATCGCCTCGGCCGTGGCCGGATCGGCGGATTCGGCCACGACCGCGCCCCCGGGCGTGACCCGCGGGTAGAGCACCTCCAGCACGCCCGCCGCGTCGGCGCCGAGGCCGGGCCCGAGATGGAGGACGGCCAGCTGCCGCTCGGCCAGCTCGGCCGCGGCGGCGTCCGGGTCGCCCTGGAGGAGGCGGACACGGTCGCCGAGCAGGCCGAAGCGGGCCAGGCGGTCCCGC
>DASRJN010000306.1:0-7574 GCA_035649455.1 Acidimicrobiales bacterium | reverse complement strand
GGCCGTTGACCAGGTAGAACAAGGCAATCGGGGGTGCCGAAGTGGCGCTGCTAATGTGGTCCGTCCCGCCCGAGTAGCTCAGACGGCAGAGCAACGCACTCGTAATGCGTAGGTCAAGGGTTCGATTCCCTTCTCGGGCTCTGCGGTCGATGTCCAGGTCAGCGGCCATGCAACCGGCGACGGGTCATCCCGGCTCCCTATCCGGATCGGACGCCATCGCGCGTCCATCGCGCGGCGACGGGGGCAGGAACCGGGCGCCCATTGCCTCCGCAGCCGCCTCCCCGAGCTTCGCCACCGCCTGGGCGTACACGTCGAGCGTCAACCTTGCCTCGGAGTGCCCCAGCATCTTCTGCGCGGTTTTCACGTCGACGCGCTCGGCCACCAGGCCGGTTGCATTCGCTCGTCGGAGGTCATGGAAGCCCAGGCCCTCATAGCGCTCCCGCCCATCGCTCACGTCCTTGACCATGCGACCCACGCCCGCCGCGACCGCCGCCGGGTACCAGCAGCGGCGGACCCAGTTGGAGTAGCGCAAGAACCCGCCAGCGGGCGATGTGAACAGCAGCGCGTCCTCGTCTGACGCGCCGAGGCCCTTGGCCTCGATGTGCTCCTGCAACATGCTCATGAGCAAGGCCGGCGCTGCCAACGTGCGCCGCCCCGCGCCTGACTTCAGTTCGCCGATCCCGATGGCGCCTCGACGCCCCCGGACGATCGTCTCCTGCACCCCCAGCGTGCGAGCGGTGAAGTCGAGGTGACCTACCCGCAAGCCGGCCTGCGGGCGGGCGCCATAGGCGCCCGTCCTCTATCAAGCGACGTCGCTCCCACGCGACCACACTGCAGCCTGACCCCGCGGATGAAGCTCAGCCCTGTATGGCGCTGACGCCAGAGCTATGTTTCGTCCGTTCTTGCGGGGAGGGAACGATGCACCTGGGTCGGCGAGAGGCCAAGCCGAACTCCGTGCTCGTCCCAACTGGCGTTCACCCTTACGAGGCGCTACGCGCGATGGTCGCCGCGCAGATCCACCCTGAGGCGCTCCTGCTCGACATCGGCGCAGGGGCCGGAAACCCGGACCACGCAACCTGGATCAGGGCCATCGAGGGCCGCGTGGTAGGGATCGATCCCACCGTCGACGTCTTGACCAACCAACGGCTCGACGAAAGACACCAGACAACCCTCGAGGAGTTCGCCCCAGAACATCCCCAGCACTTCGACATCGCCGTCGCGGGCTTCGTGGTCGAACACGTCGCCGACCCCGCCGCCTTCCTGAGAGCCATGCACCAATGCCTCAAACCAGGTGGCTCCGCCTTCGTCCTTACCCCACACGTCCTCCACTACTTCGGGACCGCAGCTCTGATCACCCAGCGGCTCCACATCGACGAGTGGCTCCTGCATCGCCTCCGTGACGAGGCCACGCTGCACGATCACCACTGTCCGTTGCAGTACCGCATGAACACCCGCCACCGACTCGCCCACCTGGCGCGACGAGCCGGCTTCTGCGACATCGAGTTCCGCATGCTCGACGAGCCGGAGCTCTATGAGCCGTACTTCCCCCACATGCTCAGAGCCCTTCCCGCGATGTGGTCCACGATGGTCCACCGCCTCGGCGCCCCAGCCCTCGCCGGCACCATGCTCGCCTGCCTTCGGGCCGGATCACGCCGCTGAGACTTCCTCCAACGGCGTGCCTGGGCTAAGGAGTCGGAAGTCCACGGGGATTTGGTCGCATCGCCTCTGGGTGCGGATGCGACGGCGCGTCATCGTGAGGATGTGAGCGAAACCACAACAGCCAGCCGAGCATCGCCAGGGCACGAGCCTGAAGCCTTGAAGATGCCGTCGACGACGACCGCCACGTCGGCGCCACACGCGGTGCCGCCCGGCAATGATCCGGGCCGCCGGCGCCCCTGGATCGTCGGCACGGCCATCGCTGCCTTCGTCCTTCTGGTCGCGGTGGTCGCGGTCATGGCGACTCGGGGCGACGACGGCGAGACGGCCACCCCTGGTGGCTCGACCACCGAGTTCTCAACCACCACCGAGGCACCCACCACCACCGAGGCCCCCGCCGTGACCGCCGCGCCCGCACCAACACCCGCGCCGGCACCGAGCCCGGGCGCCGCGGGCGGAGCCGCCTTGGAAGACGGGCGACATGCCGTGAGGATCACCAACGTGGACGTCAGCGGACGAACGGTGCAGTTCGACGTCATCCGGTTCCTGCTCGGTGACGAGGCGACCGCCGCCTACCGCGAGGACCACCCCGAGGATCCCAACGGGTTTCCGGAGAACGACTACTACATCGTCAACGACAACCCGCGGCTGCGCACCTTGCCGGTGGCGGATGCCGTGACGGTCACCGTGCTGGCCACGGGCGAGCCCGAGCCCACCGCGAACTCCCCGCACCCCATCGCCTTCGCGGAGCTGCCGGTGTACGTCGCCCAGTTCGGGGCCGGGCCGTTCTGGCTCACCGTCCACGACGGCAACCTCGTCGCAGTCGAGCAGCAGTACGTTCCCTGAGCCCCTGACAGGCGACGCCCAGCGCCCAGACGCCAGGAGCCACCTCGTCGCTGCCTCCTCGTCTGCTTCCCGAACCGGGCACAGCCACACTGGCTTCGCGCCCGATCGAGACGGGCGCGAGCCCGGGATCGCAGTGCCGTGGAAGCGACGACGGCTGTTCGAACGGGACCGCACGCAGCTGTCCGACGCGCGTGTTCCGACCCGGCCGCGACGCAGCTAGTCGGCGCTCGGCTGGATGATCTCGGAGCCATACCGCAGTACGTGGCCGCTGGTGGCGCGCACCGCGAATTCCCGAAGTCCCCAGGGCTGTGACTTAGGGGGAAGACCACGTCGACGTTCCGAGCCTGGTACTCCTCGAAGAGTCCATCGAGATCCCGGCCGACGTAGATCCTGAGCTCGCCGGATGGTTCCGGGTCCGCCTCGTCGACCTCCATCAGGTGGATGTAGATGCCACCGCCGGTCATGATCCGTGCGTGGACGGGCGGCTCTCCCACGACGAAGTCGACTTCGAAGCCCAGGACGTCACAGAAGTACGCCGTGGTCGCCCCTACGTCCGCGACCGCGAGCATCGGCATTAGGCCGAAGAACTCGTGCTCACGTCCGAGATCACGGGACCGGTCCATGCCGTTGCACCTCCTGGGTTGCGACCGCCATTCTCCCCGGGGCCCTGCGCGGCGGGGGCGGCGTCGTACCAGTGTCGCGGTAGCTGATTCGTCAGCGGACGCGGATGCAGTTGCGCTGGTGCCCGTAGAAGCGAGTCAGCGACAGGCCGTGTCGGACCGCTGACACGACCCCGAGATTGAACTCGTGGCCCATGCACCGCCACAACGCGGTTGCTCAAGACGAGCGCGGGGTGGCTGCGCTCGACCGGGTCCCGGGCCTGTGCCCGGTCTGCCGTTCGAGTCCCCGCACCCGCCACGAGGTGCGAGCCCAGACCGCTCCTTCAACCGTCTCCCAGGGGAGGCGTTCGCGGCTGGGCCCTAGTGGGCGTCAGCGTTGCAGGCCGATCGTCTCGGTGTCGTTCTCGCTGCCGAAGACGCCCCCCAAGCTTCCGGAGACGGTTGCCGTGGCGACCGCGGGTTGCTTGCGGAATGCCTTCTCACCAAAGGCGGTGACCGTGACCACGACGCGCTGCGACCCTCCGGTGCAGCCGACCGTGGTCGAACCGAATCCGGAGGCGATGGCGCTACCCACACGCTGCGTGAGGCTGATGTCGACGAACGCCTCAGGCGACGTGCACGTCACGTCGACCACCACGTCGACGGCCGCCCCGCGGGCGACAAGCGTGCCCGACTCCACTTGGACGTCGAGGAACAGCGGCCCGGACTGGAACGCCACGGCGGGCGATCCAGGGACGACCGCCGCGGCGACGCCGCCCGCGGTGATTGCCAGCGTCGCTGCAACCACCTTCGCCGATCTCGTAAGTCTCATCAATGCTTCTCCTTTGTCATGTCGTTGGTTGGTTGATTGGTTGATCTGATGGGCCCGGCTCGCGATCACGCGATGGCAGGACGAGCCCGACCAGGGCAGCCGCCACCAGCGGGATCGCCGGGATGTGCCAGACGAAGTCGGACGCGCTGTGCACCGCCAAGGCGCAGATCCCCGCCACCACCCCGGCCCACAGAGGCCGGGACGGGCCGGCATCGCGCCGCTTCCACAAGGCCCACGCCAGCGTGAGCAGAGCCGCGGCGAGCAGGGCGGCGCCCACGAGCCCGAGCTCGGCGGTCAGCTGCACGTACTCGTTGTGCACGTAGCGGACCGTCGTCGAGGAACCGTTCGCATGCGTCCAGCGCCACTCGACCAGGCCCGGGCCGCCGCCGGTGAGCGGCCGGTCGCCGAGCGTGTCGAGGGCGACCCGCGTGGCCTCGAACCGTTCGGGTGACTCGAGCGTGAGCCGAACGCCGGCCACGTGATCCGCGGCACCCGCGAGGCGGTCGGGGCCGAGGGTGACGACGGCGAGCACGCCGAACAGGCAGGCCCCGGAAACAAGGGCGATCGCTCCCCGGGGGCCCACGGAGGCCAGCCCGCCACCGATGATGAGACCGGCGAGCAGTCCGGTGGCAGCCCACACCGGAGACGCCCCGCCGGACGCCCCCATCGACGGCACCAGCCCGCCCAGCGCCACGGCGGCGCCCAGTACCGGCCCGATCGACGCCCGCGCCACCCGGCGAGGCCTCGCGAGTGCCACGAGCACGACGCCTCCCGCGAGCAGCGCCAGCAGACCGGCACGGCTCAGCGTCGCGCCCGCCCCGACCAGCAGTCCGGTGGCGGCCAGTCCCAGGGGCAGGGAGCGCCCGCGCTCGGCCAACAGGGCGAGGACGAGGAGGGCGACCATCACGAGGACGGCCGCCGTGGCGTTGGGGTAGGTCAGCGTGGACGACGCCCGCCACACCCCCTGCGCCTCCCAGCGCCACGGCGCGATCCGGAAGGCGAGTCCCAGCCAGCCCGTGGCGGCCACGACCAGAGCGGACGCGATGATCCCCATGAGCAGGATCTCCCGGCCGGCATCGGGCAACCGTCGGCACACGGCGAACACTCCGACGATGCCGGCGACCAACAGCGCCGGTGCCGCTCCTCGGCCCGGGGAGCCATGGAGCGTGGCGTCCAGCAGCGCCCACGCCGCCAGGCCGAGCAGCGCGGGCACCGGGGGACGGCGAATGTCGGCGGCGGATGGCGGGGACCCGGCCACGGCCAGGAACAGGGCGGCGGCCAGGAACAGGCCCAGGGCCAACTGGCCGGCCGTGTAGGCGGCTCCCTGGCGGAGGAGGCCGGTCGCCAGCGCGGCCAGCAGCACCCCGCCGGCCGCCGCAGCCTGGCGGTCGGCCGGGCGGGCACGAGCGCGAGCTGTTGGTGGCTCGCGTGGTTCAGCGAGTAGATCGTCGGCCCGGCCGTCCACGATCGCCGGTCCGGCCCGAGCGTCCGACACGAACGGATCCCCCTGGGAGCCGGATGAGATGTCCCTCGCGCCGAAGGTATCGCGCTACGCGGCGTAAAGTCTCGCGGCCCCCAGTACCGTCCGGACGCTGCAGAGGGCTCGGCCTCCCACGGGGTAGGAAGGTCAGAGGTCGTCTGGCGATGACACCGCGGAGGCTGATGGATCCGCGAGGTGTGTCTCCTCGAAGCAGTTGGGGCACAGGCCCCGGGCGCGGAACGCGTGGTCTTCCGGTGAGAACTCGGTGTAACAGAACGGGCATTCGAGCCGCTCGATCTGGACCTTGTCGACGTTGATGACGAGCGAGCTCCACCTTGAATCGTCGACGATCGTCTGCCGACGGCCCCGCCCGGGCTGAGCCTCGTCGTAGGTCAGATCCAGCCAGTCGAGCAAGACGCCGTAGTCCAACCGGAATCCCTCGTGGCCGTCACGGGCGTCATGAGGCAGGTGGGACTCCGAGATCTCGTGGATCAGCCGCTTTTCGAAGAGCTCCTCGAAGCCTCGCTTGAGTCGCGCGATGTCCTCACGGCGAGCCAGAAACTCCCGCCTTCCCGATCCGCGCACGACCGGGCGAATCGCTGAGGTCATCAACTGATGAGCCTGCGTCCGGTAGCCGACCGTGCGCCCGCCCTCTGCGCCGCGTGTCTTCAGTTCGTTCGCGATGAGGCCTGCCTTCCAGCGATGACGAGGGTCGTAGCCTCGATCGGCGTACAACTTGGACACCGTGCGCAGGAAGTTGCGGGGGATGGCGTCCGCGCCGATGACCAGCTGCTCGAAGGCGCGATGGTCGTGGAACAGCGATGACACGAACTCGCTGGAGATCCCGCCGCCGGCACCGCGGAACGAGCTGAGCTTGGGCTCGAGGGCCTCGAGCCGCTTGAAGATCAGCTCGAGATAGAACTCGTTCAGTTCCTCGTGGCCCATGGTCACGTGGTCCAGATTGATGGCCTCTTCGATGTCCGCACCCAGCTCCAGCCCCCGGAAGGACCGTCCGGCGCTCTGGTTGCTGAACCGCGTCTGGAATCGGTTCGTTGCGATCTTGACCGAGATCCGATCCGTTCCCTTGAACGCGATCTTGAGGAGATCGGCGAACTCCGGCTGGATCACCGGGCCCCCGGTGGGATCGAGCGTGGACCACTCGTCGATGCAGATGTACAGGCGCGGTATGGCGAGGCGCTCGAGGATGGTGATGACGAGATTGCCGAACGCCTCGGCAACGCTCACGTAGTTCGACCGATCTGAGTACAGCCGCCGAGCAGGTTCGGATCTGTCGTCGTCGCCGAGCAACGTACTGGCCAGACCCGCTTCGGCCAGATCGAGCAACTGCACCAGGTCAGAGGTGACGTTGTCACGCAGGATGGCTATCCGCGGGTCCCCACGTTCAGGCAGCTGCACGAGGCGTGTCTCCGCCGCCAGTGCGAGCGACTCGGCAACGCTCGCGAGTAGGGAGATGAACCGCTGACGGGCTCGCTCGACCAGCGGCAGGCTGCGTCCCACCGTCCTCTGTTGGAGACGTTGCGCGGTGGTCTCGATGACCCAGGACGAGCTGCGCTCCTTCTCGGACGCCGCGAAGTAGCCGAGCAGGTGGGTCTTGCCGGTACCTCGCCGGCCGTAGATGACCTGCCAGTCCGGGCTGCCCAGGGTCTTCAGGTTGTCGACACCGACATCGACGAAGAACTCGCGGTACTTCCGATGCTCCTCGGACCTCAACCCTGAAGACGCGGCGTAGCTCCGCAGCGCGCTCATGATCTCGTTGCCCCGCAGGGCCGGCTTGGGTCTACCTGTCATGACCACCTGCCCGGTCGGCCGGCGGACCGTCGAGCTCCCAGAAACAGTTCGTGCACACGAGCTTCCCGGTGCTGGTCGTGACGATGCGATCGTCCGCCTCACAGCTCGGACACTGCCGGGGGGTCGCCGCGGCTGGTATCGACAGAGGGGCGGGGCTCACGAGTTGAGCCGGCATCACCAGCGGGGGAGCGTTGGTGGCGGTCATGGTGGGGGGGCGCGGGACACGCACATGGCGCGCGATGGTCGCGACCGACGATGTCGTGGGTGGCTCATAGTGGCGCTCGTAGTCGATCAAGCCGCGCTCGGCGAGATCGAGTAGATCCGGTCCGATGTCTCGCGCCAGCTCCTCCGA
>DASRJN010000305.1:0-10415 GCA_035649455.1 Acidimicrobiales bacterium | reverse complement strand
TCATGAGGGACACGGGTCCTCCCGTAGCTCCTGCCGGGTGAGGATCCACACGCCGTCGCGCTGCTCCAGCGTGACGTCGACGTGCTGCGTGGTGGACCCGGACTCGCCCGGCTCGCCCGTCGCCAGGTCGACCACCTGGCTCGTGTCGGTGAAGCAGTCGCGGACCGTGGCGACGGTGCCGTTGATCGAGGTGACCTCGGGGTGGGTCTCCACGGTCGTCTGCGCGCCGACGTTGAGGCCCTGCCACTGGCGCAGCGTGCTCTGCTGGCGCGCCAGCGCGTCGCCGCCGAAGTGGGCCAGCAGGTCCGGGTGATCGGGGTTCGGCGGGTTGGCCGAGGCCACGACCGCCTGGCGCGCCGCGTCGTAGTCGCGCAGCACCTGCTCCTCGGGGGTCAGCGCGGCGGTGGTCGTGGTCTCCGGGTCCGCCGCAGTCGTCGTGGTCTCGCGGTCGCCTGAGCCCGTCTCGCCGTCACCACCGCCGTCGTCGTCCCCGCCGCAGGCGCCCGGCGCGAGCGCCAGCACCGCCAACAGCGCGACGGCGGTCGACTTGTACCACCGCTTCACTCCAGCCTCCGTCAGTTCCCCAGCCCGCCGGCGCGAACCCTAACCCGGGCATTTCGCTAAGGGCTGTCACCTTCCGCGGGAACGAGCCAGCGGACCGCCAGCGGAGGCAGGGTGAGGACCGCCGAGTCGGGCTGGCCCTGCCACGGGGTGCTGTCGGTGGTCACCTCGGGCTGGACGACACCGCTGCCGCCCCAGCGCTCGTCGTCGGTGTTCAGCGCGTCGACCCACCGGCCGGAGAGGGGCAGGCCGAGGCGGTAGCCATGCCGGGGGACCGGCGTCAGGTTGGCCACGACCGCCACCACGCCCTCCAGGTCGCCGGTGGCCGCCGGACCGTGGGGGCCCATGCGCATGAAGGCGTACACCGAGTTGGTGCGATCGTCGGCATCGAGCCACCGGAACCCGGCGGGCACCGTGTCCGCCGACCACAGGGCGGGCCGGGCCGCCTCGACGCGGTTGAGCTCCCGCAGCAGGTCGCGCACGCCGCGGTGCAGCGGGTCGGTGAGCAGGAACCAGTCGATCTCCCGGTCGTGGCTCCACTCCCGCTCCTGGGCCAGCTCGGCCCCCATGAACAGCAGCTGCTTGCCCGGGTGCGACCACATCCAGGCGTACAGCGCCCGCAGGTTCGCGAAACGCTGCCACTGGTCGCCCGGCATCTTGCCGAGCAGCGACCCCTTGAGGTGGACCACCTCGTCGTGGCTCAGCGGCAGCACGAAGTTCTCGCTCCACGCGTAGGTCAGGCCGAACGTGAGCAGGTCGTGGTGCCACTTCCGGTGCACGGGATCGTGCGAGAAGTAGGTCAGGGTGTCGTGCATCCAGCCCATGTTCCATTTCTGGCTGAACCCCAGGCCCCCGGCGTCGGCGGGACGCGTGACCCCGCCCCAGGCGGTCGACTCCTCGGCCACGGTCACGACCCCGGGCACGTCCCGGTGCACCACCGTGTTCAGGTCCTGGAAGAAGGCGATGGCCTCCAGGTTCTCCCGCCCGCCGTGGCGGTTGGGCACCCACTCGCCCTCGGCCCGCGAGTAGTCGAGGTACAGCGTCGAAGCCACCGCGTCGACCCGCAGGCCGTCGACGTGCAACTCCTCCAGCCAGTAGCGGGCGCTGGAGACGAGGAAGTTGCGCACCTCGTTGCGGCCGAAGTCGAACACCAGCGTGCCCCAGTCCGGGTGCTCGCCCTGGCGGGGATCGGCGTGCTCGTACAGCGCGGTGCCGTCGAAGCGGGCCAGCGCCCACTCGTCGCGGGGGAAGTGCGCCGGCACCCAGTCGACGATGACGCCGATGCCTCGCCGGTGCAGGTGGTCGACCAGGTCCCGGAAGCCGTCGGGATCGCCGTAGCGGGCGGTCGGGGCGAAGTAGCTCGTGACCTGATAGCCCCACGACGGCATGTACGGGTGCTCGGTGGGCGGGAGCAGCTCGACGTGGGTGAAGCCCAGGTCGGCGACGTGGTCCGCCAGCCGCTCGGCCAGGTCGCGGTAGCCGTAGCTGCGGCCGTCGGGATGGCGCATCCACGAGCCCATGTGGACCTCGTAGACCGACATCCGCTCGTCCCACGGCCGGGACCGGGCCCGGGCCGCCATCCACTGGCGGTCGCCCCACTCGTAGCCCGACCGGAAGATCCGGCTGGCGGTGGCGGGCGGCACCTCGGTGGCGGTGGCGAACGGGTCGGCCTTGAGCCGGGTCACGCCGTCGGCCCCCACCACCTCGAACTTGTAGCGCTGGCCCGGCGCCGCCTCCGGCACGAATATCTCCCACACGCCCGAGGAGCCCAGGTTGCGCAGGGGGTGGACCCGGCCGTCCCAGCCGTTCCAGTCGCCCACCACCCGCACCGCCCGGGCCGAGGGCGCCCAGACCGCGAACGCGGTGCCCTCGGTGCCCTGGTGGGCGCGGGTGTGGGCCCCCAGCACCGTCCACAGCCGGTCGTGGCGGCCCTCGCCCAACAGATGCCGGTCGAGGTCGCCGAGCGACGGCCAGAACGGCCATGGGTCGACCGCGGTGTGCTCGCCGCCCCCGTCCCAGCGAAACGTCACGGCGTAGCCCGGCTTGGGCTCGGCGTCGAGCAGCACCTCGAACACGCCGGCGTCGTGGACCCGGCGCATGGGACGCCCTTCGAGCGTGGCCGAGGTCGCCCCCGGCCGCCACGACCGCACCACCACCTGCCCGCGCTCGGCGTGGACGCCCAGCACCCGGTGCGGGTCGCGGCACGTCCCCGCGGCCAGCTGGTCGAGTTCCGCCGGGTCGCGACGCGAAGGCATCAGGAGGCGAGCGCCAGGGCGCGCCGCACCGCGGCGGCGGGGATGCCCACCCAGTCGGGCCGGTGCGCCAGCTCGTAGGTGATCTCGTACACCGCCTTGTCGAGCTCGAAGGCTCGCAGCACCCGGGCGCGGTCCTCGGCCGCGGCCGGGAGCAGCGCTTCGATGCCGGGAACCCCCTCGTAGCCGTGCCAGTAGGCGGCGACCGCCCGCGACTCCCAGGCCTCGGCCAGCGCCACGAGCTCGTCGTCGACGTCCCGGCCGCGCTCGGCCAGCCCGGTACGGGCCGCGTAGTGGAACGACCGCACCATGCCGGCCACGTCCCGCAGCGGCGAGCCCGTGCCCCGCCGCTCCAGCATCGGTCGCACGGGCTCGCCCTCGAAGTCGAGGACGAACCAGCCGGCGTCGCCCAGCAGGAACTGGCCGAGGTGCAGATCGCCGTGGATGCGCAGCGACGGCCCCGCGTCACCGACCTCGAGCAGCTCGCTCAGCACCGCGTCCACCGCGGCCACGTCGATCAGGTCCGACGCCTTCACCATCTCGCCGCCGACCTCGACCTCGTCCCGGGGCAGCCGGTCGAGCTGGGCCCGGAAGCCCTGCAACCACGCCTCCGGATCGCCCCGGCCGGTGCCGAACGCTTCGGCCAGGGCGAGGTGCAGCCGGCCCGTCACCTCGCCGAGGGTGTGCGCCTCGGGCCCGAAGTCGGCGCCCGCCTCCTCCGGCGGCACCCGGGTGCCGAGCAGGTCGCGCAGAGACGTGTGCGCCAGCTGCCATGCGTCGGTGGCGCCCAGCATGTACTGCCGCACGACGGCCAGGTCGGCGCCCTCGTAGCGCAGCTCGGCGAGCTGCGGCACGACGTGGGGGAAGCCCCGCTCGCCCAGCACGTCGGTGATCTCGACGTCGGGGTTGGGCTCGGGATGGACCCGGCGGAACAGCTTGAGGATGAGCCGCTCGTCGTAGACCACCGAGGTGTTGGACTGCTCCACCACCAGCGGCCGGGCCACCTGGGCGGACTCGTCGGGCGCCACTCGCTCCAGCACGGTGAGCGCCAGGTCCGGATCGACCAGCGCGTCGTACCACAGCAGGCCGTCGACCTCGCCCACCGTCACCCGTTGCTTGCCCTGCAGGAAGTCGGACTCGCTGCCGACCGGGCGGCCGCCCAGCACCACCTGGTAGGTGGCGGGCCCGCCCGCGGGGTCGACCGCCTCGACCAGGTACCAGACCAGGGCCGGATCGCCCTCGCGCCGGTCGAGGGTGGTCACCGCCACGGCGGCGGGGGTCTCGTGGCCTGCGTACCACCGTTGCCGGGGCAGGAAGTCACCCAGCAGCGGAGCCAGCTTCTCGGCCAGATCGTCGAGGCTTGGCACCTCACCTGCCTAGCACTTGAACGACACCTCGGGAACGCTCGTGACGCGCGGCACAACCGCCGCAACGCCGGTGACCAGGGAGTACGCCGGACAGTGATGGTCGAGCCCACTCCGCCGAGGTGCCAAGGTGTGGGGCCCACGACGACGCCAGGAGGGTGCGATGTCCAGCGAGGGCGAGTGGCCCGTCGACTACCGCGACCTGCGGGCCGTGTTCGTGAACTGCACGCTGAAGCGCTCCCCCGAGGTGTCCAACACCGAGGGCCTGGCCGCCATCTCCCAGGAGATCATGCGGCACCAGGGCGTCGCGGTCGACGTGATCCGGGCCGTGGACCACGACATCGCGGCGGGCGTGTGGCCGGACATGACCGAGCACGGCTGGGAGCGCGACGACTGGCCCGAGCTGTTCGGGCGCATCCTCGCGGCCGACATCCTCGTGCTGTGCACACCCATCTGGCTCGGTGAGAAGTCGTCGGTGTGCACCCGGATCATCGAGCGGCTCTACGGCAACTCGTCACAGCTCAACGAGGCCGGCCAGTACGCCTACTACGGCCGCGTCGGTGGCTGCGTGGTGACCGGCAACGAGGACGGGATCAAGCACTGCGCCATGAACATCCTGTACTCGCTGCAGCACCTGGGCTACACGATCCCGCCCCAGGCCGACGCGGGCTGGATCGGCCCGGCGGGCCCGGGACCGTCGTACCTGGACCCCGGCTCGGGCGGCCCGGAGAACGACTTCACCAACCGCAACACCACGTTCATGACCTGGAACCTGCTGCACGTCGCCCGGATGCTCAAAGACAACGGCGGCGTGCCGGTGCACGGCAACCAGCGGCGGGGCTGGGACGCCGGCTGCCGGTACGACTACCCCAACCCGGACTACCGGTAGCGAGGGCGGCCAGGACGGGCGCTAGCTGACCGGGCCGTCGTCGGGCTGCGGCTCGACCAGCTCGAACCAGTAGAAGCCGTGGCCCGCCAGGGTCACGAAGTAGGGCAGCTCGCCGATGGGCGGGAAGGGCACCCGGCCCATCAGCTCGATCGGGACCTTGCCGGCCAGCTGCTCCATCATCAGCTCGCACGGCTGGGGGAAGCGGGACAGGTTGTTGACGCACAGCACGATGTCCTCCTCCCCGTCGTCGCCCAGGCCCCGGCGCAGGTAGGCCAGGACGGACGGGTTCTCGGCGTGCAGCACCTCGAACTCTCCCATGGCCAGCACCGGGTGCTGCTTGCGGACCGCGAGCATGCGGCGCAGCCACTGCAGGAAGCTCGACGGGTCGCGCTCCTGGGCCTCCACGTTCACCGCCTGGAAGCCGTACACCGGGTCCATGAGCGGGGGCAGGAACAGGCGGGCGAAGTCCGTGGTCGAGAAGCCGGCGTTGCGGTCCGGGCTCCACTGCATCGGCGTGCGCACGCCGTCGCGGTCGCCCAGGTAGATGTTGTCGCCCATGCCGATCTCGTCGCCGTAATACATGACCGGGCTGCCGGGCATCGAGAACAGCATGGCGTGGAACAGCTCGGCCTTGCCCTCGTCGTTGTCGAGCAGCGGGAACAGCCTTCGCCGGATCCCCAGGTTCAGCTTCATGCGGGGATCGCTGGCGTACTCGCTGTACATGTAGTCCCGCTCGTCGTCGGTGACCATCTCCAGGGTCAGCTCGTCGTGGTTGCGGAGGAAGATGCCCCACTGGGCGCCGTCGGGGATCTCCGGCGTCTGGGCCAGGATCTCGGTGATGGGGTGGCGCTGCTCCTTGCGGACGGCCATGAACATGCGGGGCATGAGCGGGAAGTGGAAGCACATGTGGCACTCGTCGCCGGCGCCGAAGTAGTCCACGACGTCGGTCGGCCATTGGTTGGCCTCCGCGAGCAGCACCCGGCCGGGGAACTCGGCGTCGACCGTCTTGCGTACCCGGCGCAGGTAGTCGTGTGTCTCGGGCAGGTTCTCGCCGTTGGTGCCGTCCCGCTCGAACAGGTAGGGCACGGCGTCGAGCCGGAACCCGTCGAGCCCCAGGTCCAGCCAGAAGCGCACGACGTCGAGCATCGCCTCCTGGACCTCGGGGTTGTCGAAGTTGAGGTCGGGCTGGTGGTGGAAGAAGCGGTGCCAGAAGTACTGCTCGCGCAGCGGGTCGTAGCTCCAGTTCGACGGCTCGGAGTCGACGAAGATGACCCGGGCCTCGCTCCAGCGCTCGTTGTCGTCACTCCACACGTACCAGTCCGCCTTGGGGTTGGTGCGGTTCGTGCGGGACTCCTGGAACCAGGGATGCTGGTCCGACGTGTGGTTCATCACCAGGTCGGCGATCACCCGGATGCCCCGGCGGTGCGCCTGGGTGAGGAACTCGGCGACGTCGTCGACCTTGCCCGACTCGGGCAGCACGGTCAGGAAGCCGCTGATGTCGTAGCCGCCGTCACGCAGCGGCGACTGGTAGAAGGGCAGCAGCCACAGGCAGTCGACACCCAGCCATTCCAGGTAGTCGAGCTTCTGCGTGAGGCCCTTGAAGTCGCCGAACCCGTCACCGTCCGAGTCGAAGAACCCGCGCACCGCCACCTCGTAGAAGACGGCACGCTGGTACCACCGGTGGTCGGACGGATCGATCGCTGTCGGCATAGTGAGCCAAGGGTTACACACGCGCGGAGGACCCGCGGCCCTTCCTCACCGCCCAGGGCTAGGCGATCAGCAGCACGCCGATCAGCACGACGACGACCGCCGCGATGACGGCCACGAGGACCCAGCGAGTCGTGGCCGGGCCGGCGCCCGGCTCCCTGCCCTCATCGACGAAGGCCCGGAACATCGCCGTGTCGGCGCCGGGGTCGTCGCGATCTTCGGTTGACATGGGGAGATGGTAAGCCCGACGCCCCGGGGGAAGGGGGATCGGGTGGCGTCCCGGGCGACGGGCGGGGAGAAGCCGGCCGCCCGGGACGTCAACCCCATCTGGCACGCCAGGCGGCGGCCAGGTCACGCAGCGCCCCCGCACAGTCGCCTTCGAACGACGAGCCGTGCATGACCGCCAGAGTGCGGGGCGCGAACTCGGCCAGACGCTCCAGCGTGGCCGGGACGACGTCGCCCGGCGCGGCGCTGCACAGCACCCCTTCGGCCTCGATCGCCGCCTCCACCAGGCTGTCGCCGGTCACGGCCGGCCCGTCGCCCAGCTGGGCGAACAGGTCACCGCACAGCAGCGTGCCCGTCGTCTCCTCGTACAGCACCTGGGCCTCGGCGTTGTGGGGCGCGTGCGGCGTCGGAACCACCACCACCCGCCGGCCGCCCAGGTCGAGGGCCTCGCCCGGGGCGAGACGCCGGGGCGGCGAGTCGGCCAGGTCGTCGACCGACACCCGGCAGCCCAGCGCGCCGAACGCCACCTCGAGCTGCGGCCCTACCGCCAGGTACTGGTTCATGGCCCCGCACTCGTCCGCCTCGACGTGCCCGAACGACAGCCAGCGCAGGCGCTCCAGGCGGAGCACGCGGTCCACCGCCGCCACCGTCTCGGGGAAGCTCGCCCGCAGCCCCGTGTGGTACAGCAAGGGCTCGTCCGCCAGCACCAGGAACTGGTTGACGGTGAGATCCCTATCAGCGATGCCGTGCGGCAGGCAGGTGGAGATGCGGTAGATCCCGTCCGCCACCTCGTCGACCCTGCTGTCCGCCATCGTCGCCCTTCCCTCGGGAAAGCCCAGTGGGGGACCGGAGCCCGCCGCCGCCCGCCTGGGCAGCCCCCGGTCCCCCGCTGAGCCCACGCAGCGTGCCGTCGCGGCATTAGCGAGCGCGAAGCCGCAGGTGGCGGCGCGTGTCGCCCCGCCCGGCGGGTCGGCGACTTAGCCTGGCGGAGCACATGCCCCGCTCGTTCCGGTTCGAGCCCCCCGAGCCGAGGTCCGGCTCGCTCACCAGGCCTCGCCTGCTGCGCGCGCTGCTCGGCCGCTGGGAGCAACGGGTCACGGTGATGGTGGGGGGTCCGGGGCTGGGGAAGACCACGCTCCTGGCCCAGGCCGTGGCCGAAAACCGGCTCGCGCCGAGGGGCGAGGACGTGTGGCTCGGCCTGGCTCCCGGCGACGCCGACGGCGAGATGCTGGCCCGGGACCTGATGGCCGCAGTGGCGTCACCGGCCGGGACGGGCGACGACCCGGTCGCGGCCCGGCCCGACCCGCCGGGCCCGGCGGCGGTGGCCGACGCGGTGTGGCGGCGGTCCCCGGCTGCGGTGTGCCTGGTGATCGACGACGCCCACTGCCTCACCACCGGCTCGCCCGGCGCCCGCTGGCTCGCCGCGCTGGTCGACGCCTTGCCGGCCAACGGCCACGTGCTGCTGGCGAGCCGCTGGGCTCCGGCGGTCCCGGTGACCCGGCTGGTGACCCAGGGCGCGGTGCTGGAGCTGGCGGAGGACGACCTGCGCTTCTCCGAGCACGAGCTGGCCGGGTTCGCCGCCCGCCGGGGCTTGTCCGTGGAGCGCCTCGGCGACACCGGCGGCTGGCCCGCCATGGCCGAGCTGGCGGCCAGCGTGAAGGGCAACCTGGCGGGTGACTATCTGTGGGAGGAGGTGCTGGAGCCCCTCGGCCCCGAGCGCCGGCGGGTGCTGGCCACGCTGTCCGACCTGGGCGGCGCCGACGACGCGCTGGCCGGCGCGGCGTTGGGCGAGCCGGTCGAGCTGGCCCGGGTGCTCGCCGGGGTCCCGCTGGTGGCCCGGGGCGCCGGGGGCTGGCGCGTGCCGCATCCGCTCTGGCGGACGGCGCAGGCTCTCGCCCTCCCGCCCGAGGAGCGGACGGCGATGCGCCGCCGCGCCATCAGCCACCTGGTGGCCGGCCAGCGCTTGGACGAGGCGGTCAGCCTGGCCACCGACGGCGGGCTGCGCGACATGCTGCCCGACATCCTGCGGGCGGCGGCCATCGGTCCGCAGCGCCCGCCGTCGCGGCAGCTCGACCGCTGGCTGGCGGCCGTGCCGCCCGAGGCGCAGGACACGGCCGGGGCCGCCCTGGGTGCCGGGCTGCGGGCATCGCTGGCCGCGCCCGTGGACGCCATCGAGCCCCTGCGCCACGCCATCCAGCTCTGCCGCGAAGGGGGCGACGTCGACGGCGAGCTGGCCGCCATCGCCCTCCTCGGTCGGGTGGCCTGGTGGCACGGCGACCTGGTCCTGCTGGGCGAGCTGTACCCGCGGGTGGTGGAGCTGGAGGCCTCGGGCCACGCCCTGGCCCGAGGCATACTGGCCGTGGCGCGCGCCGTCATCGCCGACCTCGAGGGCGACGACGACGCCACGGTGGCGACCCTCGAAGCCATCGAGCCCGGGGTGCTCGACCCGTCCTGGGAGGCGATCTCCGAGTGGCTGCGGGCCACCACGCTCGGAGGCATGGGCCAGCCCGAGGCCAGCCTGGAGATCCTCGACGGCATGCCTCCGGCGGCCGATTCCGCGCTCGCGCTCACGATCGAGGCCAGCTACCTCGGGGCCCGTTGGTGGCTCGGCCACGTCGACGAGGTGGTGGCGGCGCTGCCGTCGCTGGTCGAGCGCATCCGCGCGTCCGGCGTCGCCCGCAACCTCATCGTGATCCTCACCCAGAGCGCCTACACCTACGGAGCGCTCGGTCGCCTCGACGAGGCTCGCCGGACCCTGGCCGCCGCCCAGCGGGTCGAGGGCGATCGCACCGGTGTCGCCGCCCGCATGGGCCTGGCCGAGGCCGCGGTGCTGCTGGCCGACGACGACGAGGACACGGCGACCACCGTGCTGGAGAAGGTGGTGCAGGCCCACGGCAACCTGGGCGACCATGAGCGGCGCACCTGGCGGCACGGGCTGTGCATGACCTACGTGCTGGTGCCGGCGACCCGCGACTACTGGGATCGGGCCGGCCTCGGCGGGGCCTTCGAGCACGCCCGCAGCCTGTCCGCCGCCGTGGTCGCCCTGCGAGAGGGCCGGCCGCTGCCCCCGGTGGACGTGTCCGACCCCCAGCGGGTGCGGGCCGCGCTGCATCACCGCTTCGCCGTCGAGCTGGCCCTCGGGCTGGAAGCGTGCGGGCGGGCGGAAGGCGGGGCCATCCTGGAAGCGCTCGGTCCCGTCGGTCGTGACGCGGTCCGGGCGGTGGCCGCGCAGCGCAACCGCAGCGCCCGTCCCGCTCGCTCGCTGCTCGCCGCGGTCCCGGCGCCGCCCTTGCACACCACCGAGATCGCCTGCCTCGGTCCGCTCGCCCTGGTGCGGAACGGCGAGATGGTCACCGACCCCGACCTGAGGCGCGAGCGGGTGCGGGCCCTGCTGGCCTTCCTCGTGAGCCACCGGAC
>DASRJN010000304.1:0-6446 GCA_035649455.1 Acidimicrobiales bacterium | reverse complement strand
GGCGGGATCGACCTCGTGACCATCGAGGACACGTTCGGCCCGCCCCGGCGGCGCGACCCGGTGACCGCCCGCCCGGACGCGGCCCTGGTGGCGGCCCGGGTGGCGCCGCTCACCCGGCACGTCGGGCTGATGCCGGTCATCACCACCACCCACACCGAGCCGTTCCATGTGGCCTCGATCACCGCCACGCTCGACCACATCAGCCGCGGCCGAGCCGGCTGGCAGCCGCGGGTGTCGGTGCGGCCGGAAGAGGCCGAACTGGTGGGGGCGCGCTCCGCGCCGAGCGGGGACGAGGCGTTCGCCGAGGCCGCCGACGTGGTCGAGGTCGTGCGGCGGCTGTGGGACTCGTGGGAGGACGACGCCATCGTCCAGGACCTGGCCACCGGCCGCTACATCGACCGGGACAAACTCCACTACGTGGACTTCGAGGGCGGGACGTTCTCGGTGAAGGGGCCCTCGATCGTGCCCCGGCCCCCGCAGGGCCAGCCGGTGGTGGGGGTGCTCGCCCACGTCCCTGAGGCCGACGACCTGGCCGCCCGGGGCGCGGACCTCGTGTTCGTCACCCCCGCGCCCGGGGACGCAGCCGCCCGCGTGGCCGAGATCCGGGCCGCGGAGGCACGGGTCGGCCGCATCGGCGAGCCGTTGCGAGTGGTGGCGGACCTGGTCGTGTTCCTCGACGCGACCGCGAGCGCGGCGGCCGCCCGGCGGGACCGGCTCGACGCGCGGCTCGGCCGCGAGTGGCGCACGGACGCCGCCGTGTTCACCGGGACCGACACCGAGCTGTCCGAGCTGCTGCTGGCCGGGCGGGACGCGGGCCTGGACGGCTGGCGCCTGCGGCCGGGCGAGATGGCGCCCGACCTCGCCGGGATCGCGGGCGGCGTGGCCGCCGCGCTCTGCGCCGCCGGTGCCCGGCCCGAACCGGCGGGGGACGGGCCCGGCGCGGCACCGGACGGCCTGCGGGCGCGGCTGGGCCTGCCGCGGCCCGCCAACCGCTACACCGGGAGCGGGCGGTGAGCGACGGCCGGCCACGCAAGCAGGTGATCCTGGCGGCGCACTTCCCCGGCGTGAACAACACCACGGTGTGGGCCGACCCCGCGGCGGGCAGCCAGATCGACTTCGCCTCGTTCGAGCACCTGGCCCGGGTGGCCGAACGGGGCTGCTTCGACTTCTTCTTCCTGGCCGAGGGCCTACGCCTCCGGGAGCAGGGCGGCCACATCTACGACCTCGACGTGGTGGGCCGGCCCGACACCATGACCGTGCTGTCGGCCCTGGCCGCGGTCACCACCCACCTGGGCCTGGCCGGCACGCTCAACGCCACCTTCCACGAGCCCTACGAGCTGACCCGCCAGCTGGCCACGCTCGACCACCTGTCGGGCGGGCGGGCGGCGTGGAACGTGGTCACCTCGTCCGACGCCTTCACCGGCGCCAACTTCCGCCGCGGCGGCTACCTCGACCACGCCGACCGCTACGCCCGGGCCGATGAGGTCATCCGGGCCGCGGTGCGGATGTGGGACAGCGACGGCGGCGAGTTCGAGCACCCGGGCGCCCACGTCGCCATCCGAGGCCGGTTCGCGGTGCCCCGCAGCCCGCAGCGCCACCCGGTCATCCTCCAGGCCGGCGACAGCGATCCCGGCCGCGAGCTGGCCGCGGCCACGGCCGACGCCATCTTCTCCCGGCACTCGCGGCCCGAGGCCGCCCGGGCCTTCTACGCCGACGTCAAAGGCCGCCTCCCCCGCTATGGCCGCCACCCCGACGAGCTCAAGATCATCCCCGCCACCACCTTCGCCCTGGGTGACACGCCCGAGGAAGCGGCCGAGCGCGCCCGGCAGATCCGCCGCCAGCAGGTCAGCCCCCAGACCGCCATCCTGCTGCTGGAGCAGGTGTGGAACCGGGACCTGTCCGCCTACGACCCCGACGGCCCGCTGCCCGAGGTCGAGCCGGACGTGACCTCGCCCTCGATCATCCAGGGCCGGGCCCGCATGTACTCCGACCCCATCGCCACCGCGGCGGACTGGCGGCAGCGGGCCGAGGCCCGCCACCTGTCGATCCGCGACCTGGTCATCGAGGTCACCGGGCGCCAGACCTTCATCGGCACGCCCACTCAGGTGGCCGACGCGGTGGACGACTTCGTGCAGTCCGACGCGGCCGACGGCGTCATCCTCATCCCCCACCTCACCCCCACCGGCATCGACGACTTCGTGGATCTCGTCGTGCCCCTGCTCCAGGAGCGGGGCGCGGTGCGCACCGGCTACGAGACCCGCACGCTGCGCGAGCACCTCGGACTGCCGCCGACCAACCCCGCCGGCCGGGACAGGGCCCGGAGCGCCCGCGCATGAGCCCTCCGCCCCTGTCGGTGCTCGACCTGGTGCCGGTGACCAGCGGCTCCACTCCCCGCCAAGCCCTGGCCAACAGCTTGGACCTGGCCCGCCGCTGCGAGGCCGCGGGCTACCGGCGGTACTGGGTGGCCGAGCACCACCTCAACCCGGGAGTGGCCGGGACCACGCCTGCGCTGGTGATCGGGCTGGTGGCCGCGGCCACCGAGCGGATCCGGGTCGGGTCGGGGGCGGTGCTCATGGGCCACCACACGCCGCTGGCGGTGGTCGAGCAGTTCGGCCTGCTCGATGCCCTCCATCCCGGCCGGATCGACCTGGGGCTGGGCCGCTCCGGGTCCCGGCGCAAGCCGCCCGGCGCCCGCCGCAACGGCGAAGACCCGGCTGCGACGGAGGCCCGGGTGTCGCCCGAGGGGCTGCTCATCCCGCCGCTGTTCAACATGGGCCCGGTGTTCCGCTCGCCGTTCTTCCGGCTCCAGGCCCGCCTGCTCCAGCAGCCGGGAGCCGAGACGCCCGAGTACGCCGAGCAGGTCGACGACGTGCTCGCCCTGTTGGCCGGGACCTACCGCGGTGGCGACGGCACCGAGGCCCACGTGGTGCCGGGCGAGGGCGCCTCGGTCGAGGTGTGGATCATGGGCTCGAGCGGCGGCGTGAGCGCCGAGGTGGCCGGGACCCGGGGGCTGCCGTTCGCCTCCAACTACCACATCGCCCCCAGCGAGGTGCTGGAGGCGGTGGAGGCCTACCGGGCCTCGTTCCGGCCGTCGGAGCGGCTGGAGCGGCCCCACGTCGCGGTGTCGGCCGACGTGGTGGTGGCACCCAGCGACGACGAGGCCCGCGAGCTGGCCACCGGCTACGGGCTGTGGGTGCGCAGCATCCGCACCGCCTCGGGCGCCATCCCCTTCCCCACCCCCGACGAGGCCCGCCGCCACGCCTGGACCGACGAGGACCGTGCCCTGGTCCGGGACCGGGTCGACACCCAGTTCACCGGGTCACCGGCCACCGTGGCCGAGCGGCTCGACGTCCTGGCCCGGGCCACCGGTGCCGACGAGGTGGTCGTCACCACCATCACCCACGACCACCCCGACCGGGTGCGGTCCTACGAGCTGCTGGCCCGCGAGTGGGCCTGAGCCACCAGGGCCGCTTCGTCCAGGGCGCGCACGAGGCGCTCGCGGACCGCGTCGCTGACCTGACCGTCCACGATCTCGCCCGACGTGGCATACACGACGGTGGGCACGGACCAACCGTCCAGGCTCGCCACCAGGGCCCGCCCGCTGGTGTCGAGCGAGAGGTAGTGCTCGGGGATGGCAGCGGTGGCGATCAGGACGACGGCCACGCCGGACAGCCCTCCGGCCGGGAAGCGGTCGAGGAACGCCTTGAGCGCCCCGGCCACCGTGGCCCGGTAGACCGGGCTGGCCAGCACCAGGATGGACGCTGCGGACGCGGCGGCCACCGCCTCCTCCACCTCGGGGTCGGCGGCCCGGCCCAGCAGGCCATCGGCGGACAGCTGGGACAGCTCCACCAGCCGGCCGCCGCCTCCGATGTCGAGCGCGGCCACGGCCACCGCCCGCGTGCGGGACGAGGCGGACTCACCGGCATGCACCACCACAAGGCTCATGGCCTCAGCTTCACCAGCCTGGCCACACCGTGCAAAGCCGGCGTCCCGCGGGCGTGAACGGGCCTTAGCCCGGCCGCGACACGACCTGGTAGTCGGGCCGGTCCAGCAGCAGGTCGACGACCACCGCGGTCCAGCCGGTCTGGTGCATGGCCCCCAGCCCGCAGCCGGTGTCGCCGTGGAAGTACTCGAAGAACAGCAGGTTGTCCTTCCAGGCCGGGTCGGTTTGCAGCATCTCCACCTCACCGAACACCGGACGGCGCCCGTCCGGTCCCGGCAGCCAGATGGACAGCAGCCGGTCGCACAGGTCGTCGGCCACCTCGCCCAAGCTGCGCCGGGTGCCGGACCCGGTGGGGTACTCCACGGTGAAGTCTTCGCCCAGGAAGGCGTGGTACTGGGTCAGCGACCGCACCACCAGGTAGTTCACCGGGAACCACACCGGCCCCCGCCAGTTGGAGTTGCCGCCGTACATGTTGGTGCGTGATTCGGCGGGCTCGTACTCGATCGTCGCCCCGGGCACCCCGGGGACCTCGTAGGGCTGCGAATGGCGCTTGGACACCGACCGGAGGCCGTGCGGCGACAGGAAGGCATCCTCGGCGAAGAAGCTGGCCAGGGTGGTGGCGAGCTGGTCGGGCGACACCAGGGACACCAGCAGGCGCTGCTCGTCGCCGACCGTGCGCAGGCGGGCGGTGAGCCGGTCCGGCGGCTGGTCCTCGTCCTCCCAGCGCCGGGCGAAGCGCTTCGACAGGCGCTGCACCCGGGCGGTGTTCCGCAGCGGCAGGTCGACCGCGGGCAGGATGGGGATGGCGCCCACCAGGGTCTGCACCCGCAGGGGGACGGCCGAGCCGTGCATGAGCAGGCGGTCGTAGAAGAAGCCGTCGGCCGGGTCATAGAGCCCCGACGCGTCCAGGGCGTCGGCGATCAGCACGAACTGCTCCAGGAACTTGACCACCATGTCCTCGTAGACGTCGTCGTCCTGGACGAGGCGCACGGCCAGGATCAGCATGGCCAGGGCGTAGTAGGCCATCCAGGCGGTGCCGTCGGCCTGGTCGATGCGCATGCCGGGAGGCAGGTGCGAGCGGTCGACCGGGCTGATGTTGTCGAGCCCCAGGAACCCGCCGCCGAACAGGTTGTTGCCGTCGGCGTCCTGGCGGTTGAGCCACCAGGTGAAGTTGAGCAGCAGTTTCTGGAACACCCGTTCGAGGAACCGCACGTCGTGGGCGCCGTCGACCATGAACACCCGGATGGCGGCGAGGGCGTGCACCGGCGGGTTGACGTCGTCGAAGCTCCACTCGTAGGAGGGCAGGGCGCCGTTGGGGTGCAGGAACCACTCCCGGAGCAGCACCAGCACCTGGTACTTGGCGAACGCGGGGTCGAGGTGGGCCCAGGCGACCGCGTGGAACGCCAGGTCCCAGGCCGCGAACCAGGGGTACTCCCAGGGGTCGGGCATGGCGAGGATGTCGAAGGCGTCGAGATGCCCCCAGGTCGAGTTGCGCCCGGTCATGTGCCCGGGCGGGGGCGGCGGCATGGCCGGGTCGCCCTCCAGCCAGCGCTTGACCGCGTAGGGGTACATCTGCTTGCTCCACACCAGCCCGGCCGACGCCTGGCGCAGCACCCGTGCCGCCTCGGGGTCCAGCGGGGAGTCGGGCAGCGAGGCGTAGAACTCGTCGGCCTCCGCGGTCCGGCGGGCCACGATCTCGTCGAAGGCGGACTCCGCCCACCCGCCGCCCGGCGACGCCACCGGCGCGGCCCAACTGGGCGCCGGCCGGTGCAGCCGCAGGCGCAGCTCGGCCCGGCCCCCGCCCGGCACGTCCAGGCGGTACCACCAAGCGGCCTTGGTCCCGGTGCCGGCCGGGTTCACGGTGGGGGCGCCCTCGACGACGTGGTCGTTGATGCCGTCCTTGGGCCAGTCGCTGATGGGGTCGGCCCCGTACAGCCGCACAATGTTGGTCTCGTTGTCGCAGAACAGCGCGGTGGGCGGGATGCCGCCGGGCCCGGGGGCAGCCTCCAACCGGTAGCCGCCCAGGCCGGGATGGTCCACCACCACCCCGTCACCGTCGAGCGCCAATGACGGGATGCGCTGGTCGCCGGTCCAGACCCAGGTGTTCCGGAACCACAGCGTGGGCAGCACGTGCAGCGGGGCCGGATCGGGGCCCATGTTCTCGACCGTGATGCGCATCAGCACCTCGGTCGGCGAGGCCTTGGCGTAGGTGACCTCCACCACCCAGTAGCGGTCGCCGTCGAACACCCCGGTGTCGAGCAGCTCGAACTCGGGATCGCCCCGGCCGCGGCGGCCGTTCTCCTCCACCAGCCGCTGGTACGGGTAGGCGGCCTGGGGGTAGTGGTAGCGCCACCGGAGCAGGGCGTGGCTGGGCAGGCCGTCGAGGTACCACCAGTACTCCTTGACGTCCTCCCCGTGGTTGCCCTGCGGCCCGGTGAGGCCGAACATGCGCTCCTTGAGGATCGGATCGGCGCCGTTCCACAGCGCCAGGGCCAGGCACAGC
>DASRJN010000303.1:0-3194 GCA_035649455.1 Acidimicrobiales bacterium | reverse complement strand
TCCATGATCCGGTCGACGATCTGCTGCGGGGTCTGGCGGGTGACCTGGGCCCCGCACTCCGGGCAGTGGGCCACGCCGATGCGGGCGAACAGCAGGCGCAGGTAGTCGTAGACCTCGGTGATGGTGCCGACCGTCGAGCGGGGATTGCGCGAGGCGCTCTTCTGGTCGATGGAGATGGCCGGCGACAGGCCCTCGATGAAGTCGACGTCGGGCTTGTCCATCTGGCCCAGGAACTGGCGGGCGTAGGCGGACAGCGACTCGACGTACCGGCGCTGGCCCTCGGCGTAGATGGTGTCGAACGCCAGCGAGGACTTGCCCGAGCCCGAAAGCCCGGTGAAGACGATCAGCTTCTCCCGGGGCAGCTCGAGGCTGACGTTGCGCAGGTTGTGCTCACGGGCACCCCGGATCACCAGCGAATCAGCCACAGCGCGCCAGGCTAGCGTGTCGGCGCTCCATAGGAACGCATGTTCGGGCCGTGGGGTCTAGGGGCCGGAGAGGTCGCCGAGCTGCTCGGCGTACCAGGGGTCGGCCACGTGCTCGGCGATCTGGCGCAGCGTCCAGCCGTCCTGGGGCGCGTCCCAGGCCTCCGGGCCCGCGGCCGCGTAGCGCAGCTCGAACGTGCGGGCGAGGCGCCTCAGCCGCTGCTGGGCCTCCACCAGGTCGGCCTCGCTGAACGAGGCGCGGTCGGCGTCGAGCGTCACCGCGCTGGCGTGCCAACGGTCCTCCTCTGCGGGTGCCCCGGCGAGCAGGGCCTCGGCCTGGGCGAGGTGGTCGACGATGTGGTCCGCGGTGCGCCGAATCGCCTTGTGCGGCGTGTACGCCCGCTCGCCGTCGGCGGCCAGCCGGGGGCGGCCGTCCCAGGCCAGCCAGGTGGCGGCCAGCGCCAGGACCCGCTCGACGGCGGGCACCAGCGCGGACCCGGGATTCGTGGGACCGGTCTCGTCGCTCGAGGTGGGCATGACCGGACGGTACGGACGCGAAGGTTCGGTGGGGACCGAAACGTCCCGGCGTTACCGTCGCCTCCATGGGAACCGACTTCGCCGCCGTCGCCGGGCTGCTCGGCCACCCGGCTCGGGCCGCCATGGTCGACGCGCTGATGAGCGGTGAGCCGGTCGCCGCCGGGGAGCTGGCGCGCATCGCCGGTGTGGGGCCGTCGACCGCCAGCCAGCACCTGTCCCGGCTGGTGGCGGGGGGTGTGATGGCGGTAGCGGTGCAGGGCCGCCAGCGCCACTACCGCCTGGCCGGCGCGGAGGTGGCCGAGGCCCTGGAGGCCCTGGCCCGGATCTGCCCGCCCACCCCAGTGCGGTCGCTGAGCCACGCCTCGCAGCGCGCCGCCCTGGGTCACGCCCGCACGTGCTACGACCATCTGGCCGGCGTGGTGGGCGTGGGCCTGGCCGACGCCCTGGTGGCCCGGGCCTGGATCGTCCCGCGGGGCGAGTCCTACGAGACCAGCCCCGAGGGCGAGGCCGGGCTGGCGGACGCGGGGGTCGACGTGGCCGGAGCCCGAGCCGGCCGCCGGGCCTTCGCCCGGGCGTGCCTCGACTGGACCGAGCGCCGCCCCCATGTCGCAGGCGCCCTGGGCGCGGCCATAGCGGCCACCGCGCTGGGCTCGGGCTGGGTGCGCCGCCGCGCCGGCCGCACCCTGGGCGTGACCGACACCGGCTACGAGGTGCTGCACGGCGTCTTCGGCGTGCCCGAGGCGGTGCTGGGCCGGGGGGACGGGGACGGGGTCACACACCTGCCTCGCGCAGCTCGCGCTTGAGCTCGTTGACCTCGTCGCGCAACCGCGCCGCGTACTCGAAGCGCAGGTCGGCCGCGGCCTCGTGCATCTCCTCCTCCAGCGTCTGGATGAGGCGGCCCAGCTCGGTGGGCGGCAGGTCGATCAGCTCGTCCCGCAGCCGCTTGGCCGCGCCGGGCCGGCCCCGCCGGCGCCCGTCACCGGGCGTCGGCGCTCCCTCGGCCGGCCGCAGGTGGGCCAGGATGTCGTTGACCGCCTTGCGAATGGTCTGCGGCTCGATGCCGTTCTCGGCGTTGTAGGCCAGCTGCAGCTGGCGCCGCCGCTGGGTCTCGCCGATCGCCCGCCGCATCGAGTCGGTGACGGTGTCGGCGTACATGATCACCTGGCCGTCGACGTTGCGGGCGGCGCGGCCGATCGTCTGGATGAGCGACGTCTCGCTGCGCAGGAACCCTTCCTTGTCGGCGTCGAGGATGGTCACCAGCGACACCTCGGGCAGGTCGAGGCCCTCTCGCAGCAGGTTGATGCCGACCAGCACGTCGAACTCGCCCAGGCGCAGGGCCCGCAGGATCTCGATGCGCTCGATCGTGTCGATGTTCGAGTGCAGGTAGCGGACCCTCAGGCCCTGCTCCAGCAGGTAGTCCGACAGGTCCTCCGCCATCTTCTTGGTGAGCGTGGTGACCAGCACCCGCTGGTCCCGCTCGATGCGGGTGTGGACCTCGCTGAGCAGGTCGTCGATCTGGCCCTTGGTCGGCCGCACCAGGACCTCGGGGTCGACCAGCCCGGTGGGCCGCACGATCTGCTCGACGACCTGCGACGACACCTGCAGCTCGTAGTCGGCCGGGGTGGCCGACAGGAACAGCACCTGGTTGACCCGCTCGGTGAACTCCTCGAACCGCAGCGGCCGGTTGTCGGCCGCCGAGGGCAGCCGGAAGCCGTACTCGATGAGCTGCTCCTTGCGGCTGCGGTCGCCCTCGTACTGGCCGTGCAGCTGGGGCACGGCCACGTGGCTCTCGTCGATCACGCACAGGAAGTCGTCGGGAAAGAAGTCGAGCAGCGTGTTGGGCGGCTCCCCCGCGCTGCGACCGTCGATGGGCGCCGAGTAGTTCTCGATGCCGTTGCAGAAGCCGACCTCCTGCATCATCTCGAGGTCGTACTGCGTGCGCATGCGCAGGCGCTGGGCTTCGAGCAGCTTGCCGTGCTTCTCGAACCAGGCCAGCCGCTCGGCCAGCTCGCCCTCGATGCGCACGATGGCCTTCTGCATCCGCTCCGCCCCGGCGACGTAGTGGGTGGCGGGGTAGACGGCCAGGTCGTCGAGGGTGCTTATCTGCTCGCCCGTCAGCGGGTCGACCACGGTGATGCGCTCGATCTCGTCCCCGAACAGCTCGATGCGCACGGCCGTCTCGTCGTAGGCGGGGTGCAGCTCGATCGTGTCGCCCCGCACCCGGAACTTGCCCCG
>DASRJN010000302.1:0-23195 GCA_035649455.1 Acidimicrobiales bacterium | reverse complement strand
GCCGACGTCGAGGAGATCATGAGCTACGCCGTGGTCGAGGACAACCTCAACCTGCCGGACATGTTCCTCCTGTCGTTCCTCGACCCGGGCCGCATCGCCCTGTCCAAGGGCAACTTCAAGATGGCCTCCGAGGTCAAGATCGCAGTGCGGTCCGAGGCCAACACCGGGGGCGAGCCGCTGTTCTCCGGCGAGGTCACCGCGCTCGAGGTCGAGTTCGACTCGGGCCGGACCCGCACGGTGGTCCGCGGCTTCGACCGGGCCAACCGCCTCTACCGGGGGCGCAGGACCCGGGCGTTCAAGGACGTCAAGTACTCCGACATCGTCAAGCAGGTGGCCCAGGAGGCCGGCCTGCAGGTGGGCAAGGTCGAGACGCCTCAAGGCCGGCCCTCGCCGCATGTGGCCCAGGCCAACATGACCGACGCCGAGTTCCTCACCTCGCTGGCGGGCGAAGTCGGGTTCGTGCTCCTGGTCGAGGACGGCAAGGTCAACTTCGGTCCGCCCACCGACTCGGCCGAGGCGCCCGCCGAGGGCGACCTCGACGCCCAGGACCCGCTCCAGCTGGTGCAGGGCGACAACCTGCTGCGGTTCAACGCCACCGTCACCGCCGACGCCCAGGTCAAGGAGGTGACCGTCCGGGGCTGGGACATCACCCAGAAGAAGGCGGTCGTGGCCACGGCGCCGGCCGAGTCCAAGAGCGCTGAGGTGGGGATCAAGCCGTCGGAGCTGGCCGAGAAGTTCGGCAACCCCACCTTCGTGGCCACCGACGTGCCCTTCGGCGAGAACGAGCAGGTGGAGGCGGCCAGCAAGGCGCTGGCCGACCAGATCGCGTCCACCCACGCCCAGATGCACGGCGTGGCCCGGGGCAACCCGCGGCTCAAGGCGGGCAAGGCCATCAGCCTCGGCGTGGTGGGGACGCCGTTCGAGGGCAAGTACACGCTCACGGTGTCGCGCCACGTGTTCGACAACGGCGAGTACCTCACCCACTTCTCCTCCACCGGCCGCCACGAGCGCTCGCTGCTGGGCCTGACCTCCTCGGGAGGCGGCGGGAGCCGGGCGGTCAGCCCCGCCAGCGTCACCGCGCCGATCCCCGGGGTGGTGAGCGCCATCGTCACCAACATCAAGGACGAGGAGAACCTGGGGCGGGTCAAGGTCAAGATCCCCAGCCTCGACGAGACGTTCGAGAGCGGCTGGCTCCGGGTGGCCCAGCCGGGCGCCGGGCCCGAGCGGGGCGCGCTGGTGCTGCCCGAGGTCGACGACGAGGTGCTGGTCACCTTCGACCACGGCGACATCCGCCGCGGCTACGTGATCGGTGGGCTCTACAACGGCAAGGACAAGCCCGCCCCGCCCCAGTTCAGCGGCACCGTCGGCTCCGACGGCAAGGTGACCAAGCGGAGCTTCACGTCCCGCAAGGGCCACTTCCAGGTGTACTCGGACGCGGACGGCGACGAGTACATCGAGCTGTCCTCGAAGGACCACGAGTTCGCCCTCAAGCTGGCCAAGGACGCCGAGGGCGGGGCGATCCTGCTCACCAGCAAGAACCTGGTCAAGATCGACGCGAAGGGGGACATCACGATCGTTTCGAAGGGCAAGATCGCGGTCGACGCCAGCGGCGAGCTGACCATGAAGGGCCAGTCGGTCAAGATCGATGCCGTCACCTCGCTGGAGCTGAACGGCCAGAGCGTGAAGCTGGCCGGCACCACCACCACCGAGGTGAGCGGGGCGCAGACCAAGGTGAAGGGGACCGGCACGCTCGACCTCGACGGCGGCCCCATGGCCAACCTCCACGCCGGCATGGTGAGGATCAACTGATGGCCGCCGAGTTCATCGGCTCGGGGCTGGCGTTCCCCGTCCGCATCGATCCGACCGGGTCGGTGGCGCTCGTCACCGAGCACGCCGAGATCCGCGAGTCGATCCGGCTGATCCTCGGCACCGCCTTCGGCGAGCGACCCATGCGGCCCGAGTTCGGCTGCGGCATCCACGACCTGGTGTTTGCGCCGGCCAACGCCCGCACCGCGGGCCGGGCCGCCTACGAGGTGCAGACCTCCCTGGCCCGCTGGGAGCCCCGCATCACCGTCCAGGACATCGACGTGACCTTCGAGGAGGGGGGCATCGGGATCATGTACATCTCGATCACGTACACGATCCGCGGCACCAACGATCCTCGCAACCTGGTCTTCCCCTTCTACACCCTGCCCGCCGAGGAGTGATCGCCGTGCCGCTTCCCGCCCCCCACCTCGACGACCGCACCTTCCAGTCGCTCGTCGACGACGCCAAGCGGCTGGTGCAGCAGCGCTGCCCCGAGTGGACCGACCACAACGTGCACGACCCGGGCGTCACCCTCATCGAGACGTTCGCCTACATGGTCGACCAGGTGCTGTGGCGGCTGAACCGGGTGCCGGACCGCACCTACGTCAAGTTCCTGGACCTGCTGGGCGTGCGGCTGCGGCCTCCCACTGCGGCCCGCGCGCCGATCACGTTCTGGCTCTCCGCAGCCCAGCCCACGACCCTCAACGTCCCGGCGGGCACGCAGGTGGCGACACCCCGCACCGAGGCCGATGCGATCGTGTTCAGCACGCTCCACGAACTGGACATCGTGCCCTGCGAGATGGCGGTCGTAGCCACCGCGGTCGACGGCGGCCAGACCGACCAGACCGACACCGTGAACCACGGCGACGGCTTCTGGTGCTTCGGCGCGCCGCCCCGGGTCCCGGCCGTGGGTGACTGCTTCTACGTGGGGCTGTCCAGCGCGGTGCCGTCGTGCGCGGTGACACTGCGCTTCGAGTGCCCGGTCTCGGGCGTGGGCATCGACCCCCGCTACCCGCCGCTGCGCTGGGAGGCGTGGGACGGCGAGCGCTGGGTCGGCTGCGAGGTCGACAGCGACGGGACCGGCGGCTTCAACTGGTCGGGCGACATCGTGCTGCACGTGCCGTCGGGACACCGGCCCCACGCCGCCATCGTGTCCCAGGCCGCGGGCTGGCTGCGCTGCCGGGTCATCGAGGCCGAGACATGGCAGCCGGCGTACGAGACCTCGCCCCGCATCACCAAGGTCTCGGCGTTCACCAGCGGCGGGACCACCGAGGCCATCAACGCCGAGATCGTGTCCGACGAGATCGTGGGCGAGGCCGAGGGGGTGCCCGCCCAGCGGTTCCTGCTGCGCAACCGTCCGGTCGTCCCCGGCGAGCACGCGCTCGACCACGAGGTCGACTCCTCCAGCCCCAGCGGGTGGGAGCCGTGGACCGAGGTCGAGGACTTCGCCAGCTCGGGGCCGGACGACCGCCACTTCCTCATCGACCACACCAGCGGCGAGATCGTGTTCGGCCCCGCGGTCCGCGAGGCGGACGGCAGCTTCCGCCGCTACGGCGCGGTGCCGGCCAAGGGTGCCGCGGTGCGCATCCGGCGCTACCGCACCGGCGGCGGGCAGCAGGGCAACGTGGCCCGCAACGGCGTCAGCGTGCTCAAGAGCTCGGTGCCGTTCGTGGCCACGGTCACCAACCGCCGCCCGGCGCAGGGCGGCACCGATGGCGAGCACGTCGAGAACGCGAAGCTGCGGGGCCCCCTGCTGCTGCGCACCCGCCAGCGGGCGGTGACCGGCGAGGACTACGAGAACCTCGCCCGGGCCGCAGCGCCGGACATCGCCCGGGTCCACTGCGTGCCGGTGGACGACCCGGCGGGCGTGGGGGGCGTTCGGGTGCTGGTGGTGCCGTCGGTCGACGACGGTGAGCACAACAGCCTGGAGTTCCACCAGCTCATGCTGAGCGACGACGTGTACGAGCGGGTGGTCGACTACCTGGACGAGCGGCGCACGATCGGCGCCCGCGTGCTGGTCCAGCCGCCCGACTACGTGGGCGTCACCGTCGTGACCCGGCTGCGGGCGAGGCCCAAGGCCGATCCCCAGGCACTGGAGCAGGACGCCATGGCCGCCCTGTACGGCTACTTCCACCCGATCCGGGGCGGCCCGGACGGCACCGGCTGGCCCTTTGGGCGGGCCATCGTGGGCGGCGAGGTGTACGCGGTGCTCCAGCGGCTGGCGGGCGTCGACTTCGTGGAGGAGGTGCGGCTGTTCCCCGCCGATCCGGTGGAACGCACCCGCGAGGCGCAGGTCGACCGGCTCGACCTCGGCCCCCACGACCTCGTGTTCTCGTTCGGCCACCACGTGATGGTGCAGACGTCGTGAGGGGCACCGTCGAGGAGCTGGCGACACCGCACCCGCTGGGCTACCTGCTGCCTGCGCTCTACCACGACAACGACATCGCGCAGCGCTTCACCGCCGCGCTGGACATCGTGCTCGCGCCGGTGCTGGCCACGCTCGACTCGAGCCACGCCTACGTCGATCCCCTGCTGGCCCCGCTCGACTTCGTGGAGTGGCTGGCCGAGTGGGTCGGGGTCGAGCTGGATGCCTCCTGGCCCGAAGCCCGCCAGCGGGCGCTGGTGGCGCGGGCGGCCGACCTGTTCGCCTGGCGGGGCACGGTCCGCGGCGTCTCCGACGCGGTCGCCATCTACACCGGGGTGGTGCCCGAGATCGTCGAGTCGGGCGCCACCGCGTGGACCGGCGTGCCGCCGCCCGCGGGCGAGCTGCCCGGGTTCGCGGCCGGCGAGCTGGTGGTGCGGGTGCGGATCGCGCCCGGTGACGCCGACGCCATCGATCCTGTCCGGCTCGACCGCCTGGTGGCGGCGGCCAAGCCCGCCCATATCGCCCACCGGGTCGAGGTGTTCGAGCTGACCCCGGCCGCTCCCCCGCCGCGGCGGCGGTCCGCGCCCCGGCGCCCCGCCGAGCCACCGGCTGCGACCGGCCCGCCGGAGGCGGAGCAGCCGCAGGGTGACCTCGACGGCGAGTGGCCGGCCGACGGCGGCGGGGACGGGGACTGAGCGATGCCTCCCGGACCTGCGCTGCGCGTCGGCGACACGGCCCTCTGCCCGCTGTCCGACGGCCCCAAGCCCCACGTGGGCGGGCCCATCACGCCGGTCGCCAGCGTGCCGACGGTCATGATCGGCGGGGCGCCCGCGGCGGTGGCCAACAGCCTCCCCGGGGGCATCCCGTGCGTCTCCCCCGCCCCCAACGGCATCGCCATGGGCAGCGCGACGGTCATGATCGGAGGCTTCCCGGCCGCCCGCCTGTCCGACCTGAGCATCCACGGCACCCCCATCACCCCGGGACCGGGTTGCCCCACCGTCATCGTGGGCGGCTGAGCTAAGGGGCCTTAGGCCCCGTACGGCGGACAATGGGGAGGATGCCTGATGTGGCCCGGGGCCCCGCGGGCGGACGATCGGTGCATGACTCCCGTGCTCTCCCCCACGCGCACCCTCGTGCGTGTCGCCACCCGCGACGACATGCCCCGGATCGCCGATGTCATCTGGGCCGCCTACCAGGAGTTCGCCCCGGATCTCGGCGCCGTCTACCCCGCCTACCTGGCCGACCTGCTCGACGTCGAAGTGCGCCTCACCAGCGGCACCGTGCTCGTCGCCGAGGCCGACGGCTCGGTCACCGGCACCGCCACCCTGTACACCGACGCGCCTCGGGGTGGCATCGGATGGCCCCAGGGCTGGGCCCTGGGCCGGGCGCTGGCCGTCGACCCCGACGCCCGCGGCCACGGTAACGCCAAGGCGCTGGTGCGCGCCGTCATCGCCCGCGCCGTGCGCGCCGGCGCCGACGAGCTGTGCCTGCACACCGGCGAGTTCATGACCGCAGCCATCGCCCTGTACGAGTCACTCGGCTTCCGGCGGGACCCGGCCCACGACTACGAGGCGACCGAGCACCTCGGCATCGAGGCGGCGGAGCCGGTGACGCTGCACGCCTACCGGCTTCGCCTCACCGGCGGCCGCCCTGCCGCCCTGCGGCGGATGCCCACGCAGGCTCCGTGGCCGGCCCGCCGGCACGGCGCCGAGATCCTGATGCCCGTCTGGCTGGCGGGGAGGTGATCACCATGTACCGCACCCACGGATACCCGTACGACACCCGCCTGGCCCGCCGCCTCGCCGACGACCGGTCGGCCCGCCGGGCCCGGCGCCGCCGGAAAGCAGTCACCCCGGCTCGGGCACGATCCCGAGCGGATCGCGTTCCGCTCTCGGTTGGCTGACGTCTGCGGCGAGGTGGCCGTCCTCCCGGTGATTAACTGCGCATCGTGGATGACAACCGGCTCGGCTCCGGCTTCGGCAGCGCGGTCTGAGCCGTGCCCGTTCGTGACCGATTCGTCGAGGACACCGAGCCGTTCCGGCCTGAGCTGACCGCGCATTGCTACCGCATGCTCGGCTCGATCCAGGCTGCCGAGGATCTGGTCCAGGAGACGTACCTGCGGGCGTGGCGATCCTACGCTGGGTTCGAGGGACGGTCGTCGCTCCGTACCTGGCTTTACCAGATCGCCACGAACAGATGCCTGACCGAGCTGGCCAAGCAGAGCCGGCGAGTGCTCCCATCCGGCATCTCCGGCCCGGAACCGGACCCTGATGCGCGCCTGGAAGAGGCCGGGACCGAGGTGAACTGGCTGCAGCCGGCGCCGGATGGGAGGGTGATTCCTGAATCGGCTGATCCCGCGGCCATCGTCGCGGCCCGCGAGGGACTGCGGCTGGCTCTCGTGGCCAGCCTGCAGTACCTGCCGCCGAGGCAGCGGGCGGTCCTCGTCCTGCGCGATGTGCTGGCGTTCCCCGCCGCCGAGGTCGCGGTGATGCTCGGCACCACGACGGCGTCGGTCAAGAGCTCGCTGCAGCGCGCCCGCGAACGGCTGAGAGAGCTCGCCCTGGACGACGGCGACATCACCGAGCCGACCGAGCCGCGCGCCCGCGCTCTCCTCGACGAGTACATCACGGCGTTCGAGAACGCCGACGCCGCCGCGCTCGAGCGGCTCCTCGCAGAGGACGTCACCCTGGAGGCGACGCCTTGGCGCACCTGGTTTGCCGGGCGGAAGACCTGCATACCATTCCTGCGCGACCACCTGCTGGGGTCGCCTGGCGACTGGCGCATGCTTCCCACCCGCGCCAACGGGCAGCCCGCCGCCGCGGCCTACACGCGCGATCAGCAGGGGAACTACCAGCCGTACGGAATCTGCGTGCTCACCGTCACCGACGCAGGCATCCGCCGGATCTTCTCCTTCGGTGATCCGCAACTGGTGACCGTGTTCGGTGCAAGCGTCCCTTAAGCCCAGCGATTCCTTTCCCGGCATCAGCGGGTCTTCCTTGGTGTGGGCCGCCGGCCTCGACACCGGAAGCCAGGAAAGGAACCCGAACTCGTATGAGCATCCCCGCCACCATGCGCGCGTTGCAGCAGACGTCCCTGAACGGCCCGGTCGACATGCGGCTGATCACCGACGCGCCGGTGCCGCGCCCAGGCCCGGGTGAAGCGCTGATCCGGATCGCAGCCGCCGGCGTCAACTTCGTCGACATCTCGCAGGCCCGCGGCACGTTCGCCCGCGGGCCGCAGCCGCCGTACCTGGCCGGCATCGAGGGTGCCGGTGAAGTGATCGCCGTCGGCGAGGGGGTCACCGACGTGGAGCCCGGCGCCCATGTCATCGGTGTGGCCATCGGAGGCGGCGCCTTCGCCGAGTACATGGTGTTGCCTGCGGCCGGGGCACTGCCCGTGCCGGCGGGCTGGGCCGACGAGCAGGCGCTGGGCCTGGTCGTGAGCTGGCCGACGGCGCTGGCGGCGCTCAAGCCGTTCGGTGGAGTCACCGGTGGTCAGACCGTGCTGATCCACGCCGCGGCCGGCGGGACCGGCCAGGCCGCGGTCAAGCTGGCCAAGCACTACGGCGCGACGGTGATCGCCACGGCCTCGCCGGGCAAACACGATGTGGTGCGGGCGCTGGGCGCCGACCACGTCATCGACTCCCGCGGCGCTGACCTCGCCCCCGAAGTCCTGCGGCTGACCGGCGGCGCGGGCGTCGACCTGGTGCTGGAGTCGGTGGGCCGCTCCACCCTCGACGCCAGCCTCGCCGTGACCAAGCGCGTCACCGGCCGGGTCGTCGTGTATGGCTTGGCCGGCGGCGTCGCCGCCGTCACCAACTGGGATCTGGTCTACAAGCACCAGGTCCACGTCATCGGGCTGAACATCGGCACGTTGGTCCAGGCCGCACCCCAGATATTCGGCGAGGTCGTCGGTGAGATCCTCGGGCTCCTCGCGGTCGGAGTGCTCGGCCCCGGTCAGCCCACCACCTATCGACTGGCCGAGGGACCGAAGGCGCTCGCGCAACTGGAAGCCCGGGCCACCGTGGGCAAACTGGCCTTGGTGCCATGATCCACGTCGGTACCGGCGTGGCGATCCAGATGTCCGGGGCCGGCCGCCTCCCGGATCGACCGGCGCTCAGTGGGAGTGGGTGTGGCCGCGGTTGCGGTCGAGGATCCACTGCGAGACCTCGCGCTTGTGCGCCGTCAGCCACGTCGCCAGGGTCGAACGCCACCACGTCGTCTCGTACGGGTGGTTGATGATGCGGTCCACCTCGGCCTCCAGCTTCTCGGGCGTGGTGCGGGCCGCGGCCACGGCCCGGTCGGCGGCGGTGGCCGCCCGCGCCCCGCGCCCGGCGGGCAGGCGGATCGTGTCGCGCTGCTGGGCCAGCATGGCGAGCTGCTCGTTGTAGTGGGCGTCCGAGCGCTGGCCGGAGTCGTGGGCCGCGTGCTCGGCGTCGGTCTCCGGCTCGCCGAGCTGGGCGATCTGGTGAGCTGCGGCGTCGACCAGGCGGGCTACCTCGCCGGCGACGAGCCGCTGCCCGGCCGACAGGGTCTCGTCGAGGTGCTGGTCGATCCACGACTTGAGCGCCAGGCAGGCAGACTCCGCCAGGCGGGCGGACGGGGTGCCCTGCAGCACGGTGATCAGGTCCTCGATCTTGCGGCTCAGCGCTCGCCCGCCCGGGAACCGCACCGCGTCCTTGCGGGCCGCCTCGGCCAGGTCTCCCAGCTGCTTGATCAGGTCGTCGATCAGGGCGCTGGGCAGCTCGTCGGCGTGCCCGGTCCGCCGCACCCGGTCGGCCATGTCCCGCGTCTCGTGGAAGGACCGGCCCCGCTCGCGGTCCATGGCCTCGGTGTCGACCAGCGGGTCGAGGTGCTCGCCCTCTTCCTCCTCCTCGTTGGGCAGCGTGCCTTCCAGCCCGGGGGCGGGACCGGTCGAGCCCAGCTCGCGCCACGCCTGGGCCAGCAGGCCCATGATCTTGCGGTCGGCCTCGTTGGCCATCAGGAACGCAGCGCCGAAGAACGGCGAGTCGGCGTGGTCCTTGGCCATCTGCGAGTGCGAACCGCCGGCCTTGGCCCAGTCGGGCAGCCGGTCGAACTGGGAGATGCGCTCGCCCGCCTCGTTCACCGGGTCGAGCGCGGCCAGCACCACGGGCCGGTCGTAGTCGGCCAGGCTCGACAGGAAGGTCTTGAGCTCGGGGGAGCTGGCCAGCGCCACCAGCTCCTCGGGGGAGGCGGCCTGCAGCCGGGCCGCCATGGCGCTGCCCGCGGGCCCCGGCGCCGCGTTCCGCACGGCCTCGACCAGTGCGGTGCGCAGCGCGCCGTCCGGGCCCAGCTGGGCCTTGAGGTCGGCCACCTTGCGGTACACGGGGCTCTCGGCCACGTCGGTGGCCCCGATGGGGCCCTCCAGGGCGTCCATCAGCGTCAGGACACCCCGCTTGTAGGCGGCGGTGAGCAGCTCGCGCAGCTTCTTGCGGAAGGCCTCCTCGGCCTTGGTCAGCGCCGGCAGCAACTTCTCGCGGATCTCGGCGGGCAGCTTGGTGACCGCCTCCTTGACCACGCCCCAGGCCTGTTCGATCTCCTCGCCGCCGTGCTTGACGTAGTACGCCACCTTCACCAGGTCCATGCGGGCGCCCAGCAGGTCGGCACCTTCCTTGAGCGCGCCCAGCACCACCGTGTCCCAGGCCTCGCCGGTCGCGTCGACGGTGGCGCTGGCCGCGCCGTGCAGCAGGCCTGCAGCCCCGGCGGCCACGTCGCCGAGGAAGCCCTCGCCGAAGGTGGACCGGGCCTTGTGCTCCAGGCCGCCGGTGAAGTGCTTGATCTTCTGGCCGAGGCCCATGTTGTCGACCACTTGGCGCACGTGGTCGGAGAAGATCACGCCCAGGTTCCCGGCGTCCGCGGCGGCCTCGACGTTCTGGAGCAGCTCCAGCCCGAAGTCCCACCACTTCTCGGTGCTGCCGTCGGGGGCGAAGGGCTCCACCCCGGCCAGCACGTTCTGGACCTCGGCCTTGAGCGAGATGAGCGTGTCGTGGCCCTTGGCACCGGGGGCGAACGAGCCGGTCATGAGCACGGGCCGGGACTCCCGGCCCCGCGCGGCCACGTTGCCGGCATAGGTCTCGATGGGCGGCTGGCCCAGGTTGACCCGCTGCTGCACGTCCTGCGCCGCCTCGGAGCCCGGCTCCAGGGTGAACCCCCCGCTGCGGATCAGGTCGCCCACCGCCACCTCGATCCAGTTGGAGTGGGCGAACAGGTCCTCGACCACGTGGGAGAAGTTGCCCACGTGGAACAGGCCCTCGGCCGTGCGCTTCTGGCCGATGGCCTGGCGGATCTCGGCCTTCACGTAGTCGCGTGACTGGGTGATGTAGGCGGGGACGCCGGCAGCGTCGGTCTGCATGAGCGCGGCGATGGCGTCGGGGCCGACGTCACGCTCGGGCGTGGTGAACGCACCGCGCCCTGCCACCGGGATGCTGGTCGGCGCGCCCGACCGCAGCGCGCCTCCGGGATCGACGCCGCCCAGCCGGTTCTGCAGCAGGTCGGCGTTCACCAGGCCGGTGGGGTTGTCGATGTGCTCGACCGGGTCGTACATGCCCAACTGCGCCGGCGTCACCGGCCGGCCGAACTTCATCTGCGCCACCGAGGAGACCAGCGTCATCGTGGCCTGCACGCCGATGGTGGAGTTGAGCATCGGCACCATGGCCTGGGACATGTCCCGGCACCAGTTGCCGAGGTAGGCCATCTGCTGCTCCTGGTCCGAGAAGCCGACCTGGTCCATGGCGTTGGTCAGGCTGGCCTGGTGCTTGGGCGCCTCGAAGTACTGGACGCCTCGGGCGCCGCCCAGGGTGGGGACCCGCCGGCCGGCCATGGCCGCCACCGCGGCCACGTCGGCCTGGTCCTCGGCCGCCTCCGTGCTGCCGCCGGTCGGCGCGGTCTGCTGCACCACGTGGGCCGACTCGTGGGCCAGCAGCAGCGCCCCGGCCGGGCTGTCGGCCGCCGGCGCGCCGGGAGCGACGGCGATGTCGGTCCCCTCGGTAGCAGCCAGCGCCCCCGCCGGCACCTCGGGCCCGCCCTCACCCGCCTGATGGACTCGCACGTCGTCGGCCAGGTCGCCCAGGACCGACCGGGCCGCCCCCGCCGACGCGGGCACGGGGGCGCCGCCGCGCTCGGGGGCCCGGCCGCGACCGAGGGCGGATGACACGGCGGCGTTGCCGGCGCGGCGCTGCAGTTCGAGCCAGGCCCGGTAGCGTCCGTCCGCTTCCTCGGGCTGGCGCGGGCGGGCCGGCTCAGGCGGCGAGGACGCGGGCCGGTGGTCGTGCTTGCGCTCCACCGCGCCAGCATGCGTTCACGCTCCATTCGCCACATAGGCCCGCAGGGGCGGCGAGAGGGCAGCGTTGTTGCCCGAAAGGGTGGTGTCGTCCACGCGCGTCAGGAACGTCACACGCCCCGTGTACCTTGGTGCGCGGCAGATCACCTTCGTGTCGCCGGGGGCCACGAGGTGCGGCCGCCCCAGGGTCGCTACCGAGGAGGTGCCCATGGACCCAGTGGTGACCGTCGACTCGGACAGCGTGAACGTGGAGCCGGGCGGGCAGGCGAGTGTGACAGTGCGGGTGCGCAACGTGTCCTCGATCGTCGAGGGCTTCCGCATCGACGTGCTGGGCGAAGCGTCTCCCTGGGCGCGGGTGCTACCCGACCATCTGGAGGTGCTGCCCCAGGGCGAGGGCATCGCCACCGTGCTGTTCTCCCCGCCGTCGGGCGTGGCCGCCCGGGCGGGTGCGGTGCCCTTCGGCGTGCGCGCCACCTCGCAGGTCGACGCCAACGCCTCGGCCGTGGCCGAAGGCGACCTGGCGGTCGGCGGGGTGTCGCTGTCGCAGGCCAAGATCAGCCCGGTCACCTCCAAGGGCCGCTTCTCGGCCAAGCACCGCGTCGAGTTCTCCAACTGGGGCAACACGCCCGTCCGCCTGCGCCTCGAGGCCAGCGACCCGGACAACGCGCTCGGCTTCCTGGTCGCGCCCGAGTTCCTGGACCTGCCGCTGGGCACATCCGGCCACGCCAAAGTCAAGGTGCGGGCGCGCAAGCCCCAGTTCCGGGGCGTGCCCCTGCGGCGCACCTTCCGGGTGGTGGGCCGGCCGCTGCTCCCCGGCCAGTTCGAGCCCGCGCCCGGCCCCGCGCCGCAGGCCTACGGCTACGACCCCAGCCTGCCCGCGGTCGACGGAGCGTTCGAGCAGAAGCCGATCCTCGGCCGCGGCCTCATCCCCCTCGCCATCGTCGCGGTGGTGGCCGCCGGCGCCATCGGGTTCCTCACCTCCCGCAACCGCGACAACGCACCCGAGGAGAACGTGGCCCCTCCTGCGCCCACCGGGCTCACCGTGTCCGCGCTCGGGCCGGACACGGCGCGGCTCAACTGGCAGCCGGGCGAGCGGGTCGACAGCTACACCGCCTACACCATCGACCCCGCCACCAAGGACGCGCCCATCCCCACGGCGACCAGCGTGGCGCAGGAGATCCCCGGCGACCAGGGCCAGTTCGACATCCCCGGGCTGCAGTCGGGCACCGACCAGTGCTTCCAGCTCAGCGCGGTCAGGGGCGACGCCATCTCCGCCCGCACCGCGCCCGCGTGCCTCACTATGCCGGCCATCGCCCTGCCGGGCGATGTGGCGGTGCCCACCAACGTGGCCGCGGTGCTCGCCGACGGCGGCAAGGCCCGCATCACCTGGGTCGACCCGACCGGCGGCAGCGCCTCGCACGTCATCCGGCGAGGCGAGACCGTGCTCGAGGAGATCCCGGCGCCCACCACGGAGGCGATCGAGGACGTGCTCGCCGACGAGCGCTGCTTCACCGTGCAGGCCCATGTCGGCGACCAGTTCTCCGAGCAGTCCGAGCCGGTCTGCGTCGGCGACGACACCAACGGTGGGCCGGGCGGGCCGGGCGGCCCCGGGGGCCCCATCACCGGTGCGACGAGCCTCGGCATCGTGGCGCTGCCCGTGTCCCCTGGCTTCGGCCCGGCATCGGTCGACGACCCGGGCGGTCGCACCATCGCCGAGAGCAATCGGGTCGACCTGTTCAACCTGGGCTTCGAGAATGCCGTGCTCATCGTGAGCACGGACTACCCGCAGCTCCAACCCTCGCTGGCCAACGCGTCCTATCTCGCAGTCATCCCGTTCTTCGAGACACCGCAGCAGGCACTGGACGCTTGCGCCCAGGCGCAGCTCCAATGCCAGACCTATGCGCCGGGTCGGATCCGGGAAGGTGGGCCGGCCCCGGTGAGCGGGCCACCGGCCTGAGGGCGACCTAGCCGGCGCGGTAGATCCGAACCTCGCCCAAGCCGACCTTGCCCTGGGACAGGGCCTCGTCGGTGGGCGGCGTGGCGGCCAGCACCCGGATGCGGAGCGTGGTGGTCTCCGGCGCGCTGAGCCGGTGATCCTGGAAGCCCGCCTTGTCGTCCAGGTCGACCTGGTCGCACTCGCCGTTGTCGTACACCAACTCGACCCGCGTCGGCGAGAACTGGCCGGCCCGGTCCGGATCGCCTTCGGCCAGCCCGGCCTGGAGTGAGACCTTGGTGATCTTGGTCGGCTCAGGCAGGCTGACCACCAGCATCTGGTCGGCGCCTCCCGGGGCGTCCTCGCCCAGGCATTCCTCGATCGGATCGGCGCCGGGCGGCAGCAACCAGACCGCGGCCCACTCCGTGGTCGGGTCCTTGTCCACCGCGGCCCCGGCCCCGAACTCGGGGTCCTCCCGGTCCGCCGGGTTCGACACCGCCTCGAGCTGGTCGACCTGCTCGTAGCGCGGGAAGAAGCGGTTCCACAGGCCGCGGGCGCCGCTGATCGGGCTGTAGCCGGCCAGGCCCAGCGAGCCGGCCAGCAGGCCGACGCCCCCGACAACCGCGAGGACCCGGTAGATGCGGTAGCGGACGTCGAGCGTGCGGCGGTAGGCGGCGCGGGCGCTGCGGGTGGGCTGGGCCTCGTTCTCCTTGCCCCCACCCCGGCGGAACCGGGCCTTGAGCCGCTGCCACCACGACGGGCGCGGGGCTCGCGCCAGGGCCGGCTCCAGCTCCCCGCTTGCCGCCCCGGAAAGGGCGGCGCCGCAGCGCCGGCAGAAGCGCCGGCCCGGCGGGTTGGCGGTGCCGCACTGGGGGCACATGGCGCCGCCCGGGTCGACCGCGGCCGGCATGGCGTCGGGCCGCACGGCGGGGGGACGGGCCTGCTGCTCGGCGGGCTGGGAGCCCGGGCGGGCCTCGACGCCCGGGGCCCGGGGCACGACCTTGGGCGGCTCGGGGACAGCGGACCCGGGGGCCCGGGGGACGACCCGGGGCGGCTCGGGGACGGCGGATCCGGGCGCCCGGCTGACGGGGCCCGAGGCGGCGGGCCCGGTGACCACCTGCGGCTCGGTGGGGGCGGCGACCGCCGGGCCGGCCAGCGCCACCAGCTCCAGCGAAGCGCCGCAGCGCCGGCAGAAGCGGCGGGCGGCGGCGTTGCGGCCGCCGCACTCCAGGCAGGTCACGTCGGATCCGGTGGTGCCGCGGCCCGCGGGCCGGGTCTGGACGCTGGGCGCCGGTACGGTCGGCGGGGGCACGGGACCGCCGGACAGGGGCGGTGGGGGCTCCGAGACCGTCCAGCGCTCGGGGTCCGGCACCGGCTCGCCGTGACGCGGCGGAGCGGGACCGGGTGCGGCCCCGGCCTCGGACGTGGGCGTGGGCTCGACCTTCTCGCCCTCCCACTCCAGGAAGGCGCCACACGACTCGCAGAAGTCCTCGCCTTCGCGGGCGCTCTGCCCGCACTGGCGACACACGATCACGCTGTCCGCCTCACATCTGCTCCTCGGTCCGCCGGGGTTGGCCCGAAGTCAACCACGCCAGGATGCCCTCGCAGGTACGCACCGCGCCGCGCGCGGCCGCTTTCACCGTCATCGACGACATCGGGTGCTCGGCCACCTGCGACCAGCGGTGGCGGGCCGCCAGGGCGGCGTTGCTCAGCTCGTCGAACCCGGCGTCCGGCGGCAGGCCGAGCCGCTCGGTGGGGGTGATGCCCCGGCCGCCCAGCAGGCGCTCCAGCTCATCGACCTGCGCCTCGTCCCGCAGCTTGAGCTCACCCAGCCACAGCTCGGTGAGCAGGCGCACCTCGGCGATCTCGTGCGCGCTCGACGCGATCATCTCGGCCCGGGTGGTCAGCATGTCGCGCCGCGGCCACGCCCGCGAGGTCAGCAGGGCGGTGAGCGCGGTCAGCGCCGATCGGGCCTTGAGCGGCTGGCTGCGCCCGATGAGCTGCACGTGCAGCGCCCGCTGGAGGTCGGCCACGCCGCTGGCCTGCACCAGCGCGGTGGCCAGCTCTGGGCCGCTCGTCACCTGTTGGCGGGCCAGCATGTCGAGCGCGAGCCGCACCCCGTAGAGCCCGAGCCGCCCCAGCAGGCGCAGCCGCTCCTCCGCGGCCAGCTCGACGGCGGCGTCGGCCGAGGCGAAGCGGTCGGCGGTCAGGGCCAGCTCGAAGGGATCGGGGGCGCCCGGCCCCACCAGCGACGCGAGCTGGCGGAACTCGTCCTCGCGCAGCGTGGCACCCGCCTGGGCGACGAGCCCGGCCACCGGGATGACCGACCGGCACAGCTGGCGGATGCGGGGATCGTGCCCGTAGCGGGCTGCCACCCGGCGGGCCGAGTCCATGGCATCGAGACGGCACGAGCCGATCTCGTCGGCCCGGGACAGCACGCCCACCGCGTTGACCGGCGTGCTGTTGGCCAGCTCGTCGTCGTGGAAGGCCTCGAGGAAGCGGACGTCGGTGTTGTGCAGGTGGCGCACCAGGTAGAGCACGGCGTCGGCCGCCGCCGGCTCGTCGTCGTCGGAGGTGAGGAACGTGTACGTGCGGGCCGACAGGTCGGTCGAGATCGACCCGATGCCCGGCGTGTCGATCAGCGTGACCTCGGTCAGGTTGGCCGACGGCCACCACACCTCGAGACGGTCCAGCTCGTCGACGCCGGTGGTGCCGAGGTCGATCTCCAGCTCGTCGTCCCGCCGGCGGAACGGGCACTGGCGGGACGAGCCATCGCGGCCGTGGGCCACCACCCGGTAGGTGTGGGCATCCCGGTACCAGGTGACCACGCGGGTGCACTCGCGGGCGTCGGTCGGCGCCAGCTGGTCGCCCACGAGCGCGTTGAGCAGCGTCGACTTGCCCGCCTTCACCTTCCCGGCGATGGCGACGCGCAGCGGCTCGGACAGGCGCCCGGCGATCTCGTCGACCGCGGCGGACGCCTCGGGGTCCGGCGCGGTGGTGGCCGCCTGCCCGAGCAGGCCCAGCAGGTCGTTGATCAACCCGCCCGAGGTCATCTCAGTGGGCGTCACGACCCCGTCGCTCCGGGAGCGGCGGCGGTGCTCAGCCGGCCCAGCTCCCCGATCTCCTGGGACACCTGGCGCTGCCGCTCGGCCGCGTCGGCGTCGCTGAGCTCGCGGGCCCGCTCGGCCTGAGCCAGCGCCGCGGTGGTCGACTGGTGCAGCGACAGCGCCCGGGCCGAGAACTCGTCGCGCAGCAGGCGCTGGGTGCGCCGCAGGGCGTCCTTGCACTCCTTGCCCACGACCAGGCTGACCTCCTGGGCGTAGCGGTGGAGCGCGGCGCGGGCCTCCGCCTGGTGCTGCTGGTTGCGACGGGTGCGCTCCTCGCGCACGGCCCGGCGGCCCAGGCCGAGGCTCAGCAGCAGCGTGACCGGCGCGGTGAGCGGGATCCCCAGCAGGCTGCCGGCCATGCCCATCATGAGCATGCCCCCGTAGGACCCGCGGGCGGCGGACAGGATGGCCGACGCCTTCACGCCCTTGTCGGCGAACTCGCCCCCCAGGCGGATGCTCTCCAGCGCCGCCACGGGCGCGGTGATGGAGAAGGCGATGGGGGTGTCGCTGTCGCGCCGGAACTGCTGGCCCACCCGCTCGGTGAGCTCCGCGGCCCGGTCGGCCAGGTAGTCGTAGGTGCCGGTGGCAGCCGTGACCACCTGGCGCCGCAGCCAGGTCTCGAACTCGGGCCACGAGTCGGCCGGGTCGCTGCGGGTGATGATCTCCTCGCCCGAGCGCACCACCACCTGCAGCCGGATGCGCAGGTCGTGGTCGACGTCGGCCACCAGGTCCTGGATGCCGTCGGACAGCACTTGCTGCCAGGGTGCGCCGCCGCCCTGCAGGGCGCTGGTCACCGACGCCTCACGGGTCAGGCGCTGGACCACCTTCTCGGCCTGCTCGGGCTGGGCGATGACCTCGGATTCGGCCTGCAGGCCCTTGGCCAGCTCGCCGGCCACGAAGGCGACCTCGTCGGCCACCTGCCGGGCCCGCGCCTTGCCTCCCTCGGCGACCACCTCGGTGCGCAGCCACTGGATGAGCGCGGGGTAGCCGGACTCGTCGTTGAGTGCCTCGTCCACGCGGGCCGCGGCCCGCATCCGCAGGAACGAGGACACCGGTACCACCGGCACGTCCAGGCCCGCGTCCGCCAGGTGGCCCCGGTCGAGCTCGACGATGCGGCGCCACTCGGCGTGCAGGTCGGTCTTGCTGACGACGCAGACGATCCTCTGGCACCGGGCCCGGGCCGCCTGCAGGAAGGTGATCTCGGCCCGCGTCAGCTCCTGGGAGGCGTCGGTGACGAAGATCAGCGCCTCGGCCAGGTTGAGCACGCCCAGCACCACGCCGCCCTCGGCCGACTCGAGCCCGCCGACGCCCGGGCTGTCCACGAACGAGAGGCCGGTCCGCTGCAGCATCTGCCGGTCGAGGCGGACCTCGACGGCGCGCACCCGGCCCCCGGGCAGCGCGCCCTCGGGCATCTCGCCGCGCACGTAGCGGCGGAGGTCGTCGAAGGAGATGGGTGTGCCCTCGGCGGTCAGGCCCAGCGAGCCCCCATTGCCCCCGGCGCGCTCGGGCGAGGCGTCGTCGTCTTCGGGCGTGATGTGCACCCGGGCCTCGGCCTGGGGCCCGTAGTGCACGATGGTGGGCACGGAGGTCACGACGTCGTCGTCGACCGGGCACACCTCGGTCTGGACGATGCCGTTGACCAGCGTGGACTTGCCCTGCTTGTACTCCCCCGCCACCACCACGGTGAGCTCGTGCTCGGCCAGGTCGCGCGCGACGGACTCCAGGCGCTGGACCAGGTCGGCCCGGCCCTGCTCCCGCGCCTTGGCCAGCGCCTCGGCCAGCTCGGGCGGCGCCGCCCGGTCCTGGGGCGCTGCCACCGGGTCCGGTACCGCCGTGGCCGGCGCGGCCGGGGGCTGGGGCCGGGTGCGGGTGGGCGGCGGCGTCCGCAGGGGTGCGGCCGGGCGGGTGCCCGGCGGGACCGGCGCCTTGGCCGGGGCCGCGGGCTTGGCCCCGGGCGGAGCCGCCGGCGCCGGCGGTGGACCGGCGGATCGCGCCCCGGGCGGAGCCGCCGGCGGAGCCGATGGTCCGGCGGGCCTGGCCCCCGGAGGCGCCGGAGGTGGTGCGGCCGGCCTGGCTCCCGGGGGTGCCGGAGGCGGGCTTGCGGGCCGAGCGCCGGGCGGCGCGGCCGGCGCGGGCGGTGGTGCGGCCGGCCTGGCTCCCGGGGGTGCGGGGGGAGTCGGAGGTGGGCCCGCGGGCCGAGCGCCGGGCGGAGGCGCAGGAGCAGCCGGCGGCTCTGCGGCCGTCGTGGGGGTCGCCGTCGGAGGCGGCGGTGGCGGGGTGGGAGCCGGGCGGTCTGCGGCGGGCTTCGGGGTGGCGCGGGTCGTCGGGCGGGGGGCGCTGTGCCACTCGAGGAATGCGTCGCACTCCTCGCAGAACTGTCGGCCCTCCGCGTTCTCGTGACCGCATTTGCCGCAGATGATCATGCGGCCGCTTCCTCTTGACCCTGCTCGTCACAGCACACCTTGGTGCCGACCGCCTCCTCTCCCCGACGCCGCACCACCCTACAGTGACGCGCGGTCGTGCTCGCCGCCACGCGGAGTATCTTGGTGACCCGACACAGAGGCGGCTCGTGACCATTCTGACAGCCACCGAGATCTACAACGTCTGCGTGCAGGCGGGCTTCTCCCCTGATCAGGCGGTGACCTGGACGGCCATCGCCATGGCGGAGTCCCACGGCAACACCGAGGCCCACAACCCCCATGGAGAGGACTCCTGGGGCCTGTGGCAGGTGAACATCGACCCCGACGTGCGCGACAACCCGTGGGGCAACCTCACGGATCCGGTCGCCAACGCCCGGGCCGCCTACGAGATCTCGCGCGGCGGCACCGACATGCGCCCGTGGACCACCACCCACGCCTCGAACGCCGGCACCCCGGCCGACTACCGCATGTACATGGACGAGGCGCGAGCCGCGGCGGGTGGGGCCTACCAGGGCGACTTCTCGGGCGTGTCGGGCTACAACGACCCCAACCCCATGGGGGGCGGCGAGGAGGGTGGTCCGGCGGGACCGGCGACGGCGCATGCGGCCGCACCGGAAGGGCCCGACGCCGACACCGACGGGGCGCCGGACGCCTTCGAGATGTCCAAGGGCACCAACCCGCAGGTGGCCGACTCCGACCTGGACGGACTCACCGACGGCTTCGAGTTCGACCACGGCATCAATCCCCTTTCGCTCGACAGCGACGGCGACGGGCTGTCGGACGCCTTCGAGGTCCGCCTGCGCAGCGACCCGCTGAAGGCCGACACCGACGGCGACGGGCTCGGCGACGCCGAGGAGTACGCACTGGGACGCGATCCGGCTCACGGCGTGGCCCTCGGGCCCGACGGACAGCCCCTGCCGGTCGACATCACCGACACCGACTCCGACGGCCTCAGCAACGTGTTCGAGGCCTCGCTGGGCACCGACATCAACCTGGCCGACACCGACGGCGACGGCATCGGCGATGCCCAGGAGCAGGGCATGGGGCTCGACCCCACCAAGGCCGACACCGACGGGGACGGCATCCTCGACGGAGTCGACGCCGACCCGCACATGGCGCTGGCCATGCCGGGCGCGGGCCCGCTCGGCACGCTCGCGACACCGACCGCATTCGCCACCGCCGGCGGCCTGGACGTCCCGGGCGTGACCGACCCCGAGGGGCCTGACGACGCCTCCGACCTCACCCAGACCTTCCTCGACCACGCCCTGGCCCAGACCGGCGACAGCTACGTGTTCGGCGCCGAGGCCGCGGCCGACGACGCCGACCCCGACGTGTTCGACTGCTCCGAGCTGACCCAGTGGGCGGCCGGCCAGGTGGGCGTGTCGCTGCCCGACGGCTCCTGGCTGCAGTACCTGCAGCTGAGGGAGCAGGGCGCAGTGATCCCCGTCGACCAGGCGGTGCACACCCCGGGGGCGCTGCTGTTCAGCTTCGACCGCGAGCCCACCGCCGCCGGTGGGCGGCCGGGCCAGGCGCACGTGGCCATCAGCCTGGGCGACGGCACCACCATCGAGGCCCGCGGCACCCGCTACGGCGTCGGCTCGTGGGACACCGGCAACCGCTTCCAGTACGCCGCCGTGATCCCCGGGCTGAGCGATGCCACGCTGGCCGACGGGGAGCCGGCCGCCGCCGCGGCGCCGGCGGCCGACAGCGACGGCGACGGCGCGCCCGACCCGTACGAGATGACGATGGGCACCAACCCGGCGCTGGCCGACAGCGACACGGACGGGCTCACCGACGGCCTGGAGCTGGCGCACGGGTTGGACGCCCACGTCGTCGACACCGACACCGACGGCCTATCCGACGCCTATGAGCTGCAGTCCGGCGGCGACGCCCTCCACGCCGACTCCGACGGCGACGGCTTCACCGACGCCTACGAGCTGGCCACGCTCGGCGACGCCACGTTCGACACGACGGGCGTGGTCCTGCCGAGCCTGCCGGGCCAGGCGGCCGTCGCCATGATCGACTCGGACGACGACGGCCTGTCCGACCCGTGGGAGTCCACCCTCGGCACCAACCCGCTGCACGAGGACTCCGACGAGGACGGTTTCGGCGACGCGCTCGAGGTGGCGCGGGGCACGGACCCGCTGCTCCCCGACGACGACGACGAGGACCGCCCCGACGCCCCCGAACCTCCCTGATTCGGACTGGCCCGGAGCGTGGCAGGGGTTGACGCTGCAGCCACCGACCTGCTCTCATGAGAGCGCTCTCACACCCCTGAGCCCGGCGCCCGCGGAGGCACCTGTGACCAACCTCGGCATTGACCGCTTCGCGGCGGGCGCCCCCACGGGCGACGACCCTCGGCGCTTCCCGCCCGGCTTCGTGTGGGGCGCGGCCACGTCCGCCCACCAGATCGAGGGCGGCTTCGACCTCGACGGGCGCGGCCCCACCATCTGGGACACGTTTGCGGCCGAGGGGCGCGCCCGCGGCGACACCGGGGCCATCGCCTGCGACCACCGGCGCCGCATGGCCGCCGACGTGGCGCTCATGGCCGATCTCGGCCTGGCCGCCTACCGGTTCTCGGTGGCCTGGTCCCGGGTGCAGCCCGACGGCCGGGGGCCGATCAGTCAGTCCGGCCTGGACTTCTACCGGGCGCTGGTGGACGAGCTGCTGGGCCACGGCATCGAGCCCGTCGTCACCCTCTACCACTGGGACCTGCCCCAGGCCCTGGAGGACGAGGGTGGCTGGACCGCCCGGGCCACGGCCGAGCACTTCGCCGGCTACGCCGACACCGTGGGCCGCGCGCTGGGCGATCGCGTGCGCCGGTGGACGACGATCAACGAGCCCTGGTGCGCGGCCATGCTCGGCTACGGCGCCGGCATCCACGCTCCCGGGAGGACCGACCCGGCCGCGGCGGTCGCCGCCGCCCACCACCTCCTGCTGGCCCACGGGATCTCCGTCGCCGTGCTCCGCGAGCACGTCTCGGCCCCCGAGCCCGAGATCGGCATCACGCTCAACCCCTACCCCGTGCTCCCGTCGGTCGCCCAGCCGAGCGAGGCCGACCTCGACGCGGTGCGCCGCATCGACGGCCTCGCCAACCGCCTGTGGTACGACGCCGTGCTGCTGGGGCGCTACCCGGCCGACGTGATGGAGGACCTCGCCGCGGTCAGCGACCTGGCCCATGTCCGCGACGGCGACCTCGACCAGATCGCCCGGCCGCTGGACGCCCTCGGGATCAACTACTACCGCTGCCACAACGTGCGCCATGCCCCCGGCGCCTCGGCGTCGCCCTCGCCCTGGCCCGGCTCACCCGACGTGGCCTTCGCCGAGGCCGCCGCCACGCCCACGTCCAACGGCTGGGCGGTCGAGCCCGAGGGCCTGTACGACGCGCTGGTCCGGGTGGCGAGCGACTACAACCCGCCGCCGCTCTACATCCACGAGAGCGGGGGCGCCTTCCCCGACCACATGTGCAGCGACGGCACGCTGAACGACCACGACCGGCTGACCTACCTCGATGCCCACTTCCGGGCCGCCCACGACGCGGTGGCCGCTCATGTCGACCTGCGCGGCTACTTCGTGTGGTCGCTGCTCGACAACTTCGAGTGGGCCGAGGGCTACTCGCAGCGCTTCGGCATAGTGCACGTCGACTTCGCCACCCAGGAACGCACCCCCAAGGCCAGCGCCCTGTGGTATCGCGACGTCGTGGCAGCCAACGGGCTCAGTGGCCCCCCACCGTGAGCACCCCTACCCTCGAGGACGTCGCGGCCCGTGCCGGTGTGTCCCGGGCCACGGTGTCGCGCGTCGTCAACGGCAGCCCGCGGGTGTCCGACGCCGCCCGCCGCGCGGTCGAGGCCGCGGTGGCCGAGATGGGCTACGCACCCAACCGGGCGGCCCGCTCGCTGGCCGGCCGGCGCAGCGAGTCGGTGGCCCTCGTGGTGTCCGAACCCAGCGTGCGGCTGTTCGCCGATCCGTTCTTCGCCGGCACCACGCTGGGCGTGACCGGCGAGCTGGCCGACACCCGTTACCAGCTCGTCCTGCTCATGCTGGCCAGCGACGCCGATCAGCTCCGCGTCGAGCACCACCTGCTGCGGGGCGGCACCGACGGCGCCCTGGTGGTGTCGGCCCGAGCCGGCGACCCGCTCGTCCCCCGGCTCGCCGCCGCCGGCCTGCCCTGCGTGGTGGCAGGCCGCCCGCCCGCCGGTGTCGAGGTCGGCTTCGTCGACGCCGACAACGAGGGCGGGGCCCACGCCGCGGTGGCCCACCTGCTG
>DASRJN010000301.1:0-9877 GCA_035649455.1 Acidimicrobiales bacterium | reverse complement strand
TCCAGAGACGTGGAGGTAGATCGATGGCGATCTCGGTAGGCGACAAGGTCCCCGACGTGAAGCTGATGACCATGACCGCCGAGGGCCCCCGCCCGGTGCAGAGCGGCGACGTGCTGGGCTCGGGCAAGGTCGTGCTGTTCGCGGTGCCCGGGGCGTTCACGCCGACGTGCTCGGACCACCACCTGCCCGGCTTCGTGCTGCGGGCCGACGACCTCAAGGCCAAGGGTGTCGACACCGTCGCCTGCGTCGCGGTCAACGACCCCTTCGTCATGGGCGCCTGGGGCCAGGTCCAGAACACCAAGGGCGCGGTGACCATGCTGGCCGACGGCAACGGCGAGTTCGCGGCGGCCATGGGCCTGGAGCTGGACGGCTCCGGATTCGGCCTCGGCACCCGCTCCCAGCGCTACGCAGCCATCATCGAGGACGGCGTGGTGACCGACCTGGCGGTCGAGTCCAAGCCGGGTGTCGACGTCAGCTCGGCCGACGCGGTGCTGGCCAAGCTCTGACCATTCCCCTGGAGGCGTCGTCGGCGAGTGCCATGCGCCGTGCCAGGATGATCGCGGTGCAGAGCGCAGAAGCCGTGTCCTCACCCGGCGCGACCAGGGACAACGAGCAGGTGGGCGTGCTGGCCGGAGTGGTCGTCTCGGTCTCGCCGCGCCAGCGCGTCCGCTCCCAGGCCGATGTCGTCCGCCTCATCGTCGGCCTCGCCCTGGTCGGCGTGGGCGTGCTGGTGGCCACCTGGCTCCGCAACACCATCGGCGGCGCCGAAGAAGACCTGGTGGACGTGTACGAGCGGGTCCCGGACCGCTTCGCCGAGGTGCTCACCGGCGTGGCGGTCCTGGTTGCGGGCCTGGTGCCCCTGGTGGCGCTGATCGTGCTGGTGGTGCGGCGGCGCTTCCGCCAGGCCGCGGCCCTGCTCACCGGGGCGGTGGGGGCCCTCCTGGCCATGGCCTGGCTCACCGACTTCCTGGCCTCCCAGGGCGTGATCGCCGCGGTCGACCCCAACACCGACCGGGTGGTCGAGCTCACCGACCCGGCCTTCGCCACCTCGCCGCTGATCGCGGCGGCGGTGGCGCTCGTCATCATCGCCGCGCCATGGGTGTCCCAGCAGTGGCGCCGGGTGCTGTGGAGCGGCGTCGCGCTGCTGGTGGTGTTCCGGGTGGTGTCGTCGACCGAGGCGCCGCTCGACATCGTGGTGGCCATCGCGGTGGGCATGGCGGTCGGGTCGTTGGCGCTCCTGGCCTTCGGCACCGAGGGCTCCGACCCCGAGGCGGCCGAGCTGGTGTCGATGCTGCGCACCGTGGGTCGCGCCTCCCGCATCGAGCAGCTGGCCGGCAACAGCCCGCTGGTGTACCGGGTCGACCGGGCGGGGGCCGCCCCGCTCGAGATGCGACTGCGCACGGCGCACGACCGCAACGAGGTGTTGCTGGAGCAGCTCTGGCGCTCGGCCCGGCTGCGCCGCTGGGTGACGGACCGGCCCTACGACACCGTGCAGCGTCGCATCGAGCACGAGGCGCTGGCGCAGCGGGCCGCGGCCGACGCGGGCGCCCGGGTGGCCCGCGTGAGGACGATCGTGGCCTCCCACAACGGCTCGGTCGGCCTGCTGGAGACGGCCATCGAGGGGGTGCCCGCCTCGGAGCTGGCGCCCGACCAGCTCGACCCGGCCATGCTGCGCGACGTCTGGCATCAGGTGGCCGCGCTGCACCGCGACCGCATCGCCCACCGCAACCTGGGCCTGGCCCAGGTGCTGGTGACCTCCGAAGGCAACGCGGTGCTGCGGGGCTTCGACGGGGCCGCCCTCGCCGCCTCCGACCGGGACCTGGCGCTGGACCGGGCCCAGCTGCTGGTGTCGACCGCCCTGGAGATCGGCGCCCCCCGGGCCGTCGAGGTGGCGGTGGAGGCCGTGGGCCAGCAGGCCGTGCTGACCGCCGTGCCCTACCTCCAGCCGCTGGCCCTGCCGGCCCCCACCCGGCGCGCCTGGCGCTCCAACAAGGAGGTGCTCGACGCGCTGCGGGAGGCGGTGCGCGACGCCACCGGGGTCGAGCCCGCGCCACTGGCTCGCCTCGACCGGGTCCGACCCCGCACCGCGGTATCGATCGTGGCGCTGGCCGGTGCCTTCTACTTCCTGCTGCCGCAGCTGGCGAACCTCGACGAGTCGGCGGAGGCGGCCAGCCAGGCCAACTGGTGGTGGCTGGTCCCCATGGTGGTGGGGGCGGCGGCCACCATCGGCTTCGCGGCGCTGGCGTTCGTGGCCTCCGTGCCCGAGCCCATCCCCTACCTGCCCGCGCTGCGCATGCAGCTGGCCTCGTCGTTCGTGAGCCGCATCGCCCCGGCCAACACCGGCTACCTGGCCATGGGCGTGCGCTTCCTGCAGCGCTCCGGGCTCGACCCCGGGGCCGCCGCGGCCGCGGTCGGGTTGTGCGCACTGACCGGCTTCGTGGTGCACCTGTCGCTGTTGGGCGGGTTCCTGGCGTGGGTGGGGTCCAGCGACGTGGGCTTCTCACTGCCGGAGGCCAACGCGGTGTTCATCGTGATCGCGGTGGCCGTCTCGGCGGCCGGGCTGGTGATCCTGGTGGTGCCCGCCCTGCGCCGGCGCATCCTGCCGCCGCTGCTGGTCCAGATCCGCAACGCGCTGTCGTCGGTGGCCGATGTGCTCACCTCGCCTCTGAGGGTCATCAGCCTGCTCTACGGGCAGGTGGGGATCACCATGTCCTTCATCCTCACCCTGGCGGCCGCGGTGGCGGCGTTCGGGGGCGGGGTCAGCTTCCCCGAGATCGGGGCCGCCTACCTGGTGGCCGCAGCCCTGGGCTCGGCCGCGCCCACGCCCGGCGGTCTCGGCGCGGTGGAGGCGGCCCTGGTCGGTGCCTTGACCGGCTACGGCATGTCCAGCGGCACCGCGGTGTCGGCCGTGCTCACGTTCCGGCTGGTCACCTACTGGCTGCCCATGCTGCCGGGCTGGCTGACGTTCCAGCAGATGCAGCGGCGCGAGGAGATCTGAGTCAGCTACGGCCGAGGGGGATGATCTCGTGCTCGACGACGACTCCGCTGTCGAGCACCAGGCGGCCCATCGTCCGCTCCGGCTGGCGGCGGCGCTGCACCGCCGAGCCGGGGTTGAACAGGCGCTGGCCGTCCTCGCCCAGGCTGTCGACCGGCTCGTGGCTGTGGCCGAACACCACCACCTGGGCCTCGGGGAACCAGCGCTTCAGGCGGCGCTCCCGGCCGGCGCGGGCGCCCGAGTCGTGGACCATCGCCACCCGCACCCCGCCCAGCGTCAGCGCCAGGCGGTCGGGGAGCGCACCCACCAGACTGCGGTCGTTGTTGCCCAGGACCGCGTGGACCGGCCGCAACCGGCGGAGCGCGCCCAGCAGGTCGTCGGTCACGACGTCGCCCGCGTGCAGGACCACGTCGGCGTCCTCGACGGCGTCCCACACCGCGGGCGGCAAGCCGGAGAGATCGGTCTTCAGGTGGGTGTCGGCCAGGACCAGCGCGCGCACCCGGCCATGATGCTGTGCCTACCGCACGTGGGCGACGGCGAAGGCGGCCAGGGCCTCGCGGTTGAAGTCGGCCAGGTCGTCGGGCTTGCGGCTGGTGACCAGGACGTTGGGGCCGTCGGTGTCGACCACCACGGGCTCGTCGAGCCAGCGGGCGCCGGCGTTGACCAGGTCGGTGCGCAGGCTGGGCCAGCTGGCCACGTTGCGGTTCCGCACCGCGTCGGCCTCGATCAGCGTCCACGGTGCGTGGCAGATGGCCGCCACCGGCTTGCCCGCCTCGAAGAAGGCGCGGGTGAAGTGGACCGCCGCGGGATTGGTGCGCAGCCGGTCGGGGTTGACCACCCCGCCCGGCAACACGAGCCCGGCGAACTGCTTCGGGTCGGCCTCGGCCACGGTCATGTCGACCCGGAAGCGGTCGGCCGGCTCCCGGTGGTTGAACGCCTGGACGGTGCCGGGCTCCGGCGCGACCAGCACCGGGCGCCCGCCCTCGGCCTCCACCGCCCGCCACGGGTCTGTGAGCTCGATCTGCTCGACGCCCTCGTTGGCCGTGAGGAACGCGATCTGCATGCCTGCGAGTCGATCAGTCATCACGAGCCTCCTTGCTCGACTGTTCCGGTCACGCGGCTACCCGCTCGGGCGTGGGCATACTCACCGCCAGGCGGGGTAGAACGAGGGCGTGAGGCGGAGCGACGGCTTCGATGACCTGATGGCGGCGGCGGACCCGGCCCTCGTGGTGGTCACCACCGCCCGGGCTGACGAGCTGGCCGGATGCCTGGTCGGCTTCCACGCCCAGGTCAGCATCGAGCCCCCGCGCTACGCGGTGTGGCTCTCGCGGCTGAACCGCACCTGCCGCGTAGCCCGGTTGGCCTCGCATGTGGCGATCCACTTCCTGACCGACGGCGATCGGGAGCTGGCCGAGCTGTTCGGGGCGGAGACGGGCGACGACATCGACAAGTTCGCTCGCACCTCGTGGACGCCGGGCCCGGGGGGCGTCCCCCTGCTCGACGCCTGCCCGCACCGGCTGGTCGGCCGGCGGGTCACGCTGATCGACGAGGGCGGCGACCACGCCTGCTTCGTGTCCTCGCCCATCCGAACCGACAGCGACGGCCCCTTCGTCCCGCTGCGGATGGGCGCGGTCGCCGGCATGCCAGCAGGGCACGAAGTGGACGGGGGCAGCTCCCCGGTAGCCTCCGCGCCATGATGAGCGTGCGCGACGTCCCCGAGCGGTCCCGGTACGAGATCACCGTGGACGGCCGGCTGGCGGGCCACGCCGACTACCACGACAAGGGCGAAGTGCGCGTGTTCGTCCACACGGAGGTGGACGACGCCTTCGAGGGCCACGGTGTCGGCAGCACGCTGGCGAGGGAGGCGTTGGACGACGTCCGAGCCTCGGGCCGCACGCTGGTGCCCCGCTGCCCGTTCATCCGGGCCTACATCGAGCGCCACCCCGAGTACGCGGACCTCGTCAGCTCACAGGGATCTCGCCCCCGAGGCTGAAGGGCGGCACCAGCTCCAGGTCGTCCCCGCTCCAGAAGCGACCGGGGTCGTACCAGCTCGCAGGCCGGCGGGCCGGCAGCAGTCCCATGTGCTGGTAGGTGGTGGCCACGAGCTCCGCGCAGTAGATGGTCTCCAGCGGCGAGCGGCGCCGCAGGCGGCCGGTGATGAACTGGCGCACCAGCCCGAGGGTGGTGGGGAAGGGCCGGCCGTCGAAGCGCGCGATCACCTCCATGAGCCGGTCCTCGTGGTGGCGTTCGATGGTGCCGTCGAGCAACCGGACCCAGGCCCGCTGGCCGTAGCGCTCCCGCCAGGTCGTCACCGCGTCGGCGAGCAGGTGCAGCTGCACGCCCCGGTGGTGCTGGCCGCTCCACACGTCGGGCAGCGAGCGGCCGAGCTCGGCATGCCACAGCAGCGGGGGCAGATCATCGAGCGCGACGGCCATGCCCACATGGTTGACGGGGCTGTTGGTGGCGGTCTGGATGGCCCGGTCGGCGAGTGACCTGCCGCGGAACAGCCACAGATCGCCGGTGGCCGCGGTGGTGACCGCCTCGTCGAGCCCGAGGGTGGCGGTGCTCACGGCGGGTAGCGTACGGAACCGCATGCGGCTCGGATGGAAGATCTTGGGACTCGCCGGCCTGGCCGGCGTGGCGGCTACCGGAGTGGTGGTGGCGCGCCGGCGCCGCGCCCAGCAGGCATACGACCCCGATGCCGTACGCCAGCGGCTGCACGAGCGCCTGGCCGAGGTGTCGGGGAACGGCGATCAGGCGGGGCGTACCTCGACCAGCCGGTAGGCCCACGGCCGGCTCTCCTCGTGCACGTGGCAGGTGAGCTGGACCGGCTCGCCGTGCTCGCGGCGCACGATCACCTCCAGGGCGTCGCCGCCCCGCTGCTGGACCAGCACGGCCACCGTCCCTTCGGGCCCGGGCTCGGCGGACAGCACGCCCACGCCGTCGATGCGGCGTTCCCGCAGGTGGCTGCGGGCGAACAGCTCGGCCGCCTGCACCAGCGGGGGATGGCAGCTCCGGCCGCGGAAGTGCTCGAGGTCGACCAGCCCGGCGCGGTGCTCGGCCAGCAGGTACGCGGCCCGTTCCGGCTCGACCCGCCCGTAGTAGACCCCCTCGGGCAGGCACACGATGTTGGCGGCGAAGCGATCGCCGCCCACATGCGAGCACTCCCACACATCCGGGGCGCCCGCGGCGGTGAGCGCCCGCACCACCGGGCGGGCCAGGTCCGCGCAGCAGGGATCGTGGCGGCCGTTGGTGCATACCAGGTGGAGGCCGAGCGGGCCGGACCGGCCCACGCCGGGCGGGTCGGGGAACGCCAGCACCCCGAGGTCGATGTCCAGCAACGCCTCGGGCTGCGACGCGGGCACGCTGAGCTGCTCCACCCACCAGCGCTCGACACCCGAGTGCGCCAGGAACACGGCCCGGTCGGCATCGCGCCGCCGCTGCCCGGGGCGCCGGACCAGCAGGACCCGCACCCGGTGCCGCCGGGCGTGGGCCTCGAGCGCCGTGGCCACCGCCGGGTCGAGCTCGGACTCGGTCACGGGGTGGTAGCCCCATGCCCCGGGCTGCTCGATCAGCAGCCAGCGCTGCACCCGCGACGCCGTGCCCCATTGGGGCTCGTCCCGGGCCAGCGACTCGGTGGCGCAGCGCAGGGTGAGGGGCTCAGCCATCGGCACCCGGTGCGCCGGTGCGCAGAGCACCCTCCCGGATCAGGCGGCGGACCAGCACCAGCCGGCTCGGCTCGTCGAGCAGGTCGGCCAGGTCGCCGACCCGCAGGGCCGGCCCGTCCAGCAGCCGGCGCAGCGCCGGCTCCAGCGAGGCGGGCAGCACCACGGCACGGTCGCCGAGCGTGAGCTGCAGGCGCCCGTCGGCGGGGTCGAGCCGGGCGATCGTGCCCTCCCGGGGGCGGACCACGGTGGCGTCGTCCAGCGCGGGCAGCGCCAGGATCTCACCCAGCTGGCCGGCCAGCACCGGCCCCCGGTTGGACACCCAGCGGTCGCGCAGCCCGGCGGCGAGCGCGGCGGGGTCCACCCGGCCGAGCCAGTCCGCCAGCTCGGCGACCACGTCCTTGACCGCGCCGGCGGCGAGGACGTCGTCATAGGGCCAGCCTGCGGGCAGCGAGCGGCGGAACGTGGCGTCCTCCGCCGCCGCGTCCACGAGGGCGGCGAGCACGTCGTGCGCGGTGGTGGCCAGGATGCCGAGCGTCAGGTGGAGCGACACGCCCTGCTGGGCAGCGGCCGAGTGGACCACCCCGCGCGGCAGGTAGAGCACATCTCCGGGGGTGAGCTCGGCCTCGAACAGCACGGGCTGGAGGGCGGCGGCGGCGTGGTTCGATCTCTGGCGGGGGAGCGGAGTGTCGACGGCCGGCTCCCGGACCACCCAGTGTTTGGTCCCCTCGCACTGGAGGACGAACACGTCGTGGGTGTCGTGGTGCGGCGCCAGGCCCGCGGCCCCCGGCGGGGTCAGGTAGGCGTTGGCCTGGAGCGTATGGCCGAGGGCCAGCTCCAGGTCCCGGCAGAAGCGGGTGGCCGGCTCCCACCATCGCTGCAGGCCCTGGAGGACGATGGTCGCGCCCTCGGCGAACAGGTCCATGACCCGTCCCGTGTCGATCAGGTCGTCGATGTCCTCGCTGCCCTGGCGGGCGTGCCGGGTGTACCGGCGCGGGGCGATGACCTCGCCGTCGCGCACGAGCCGGAACGCGGGCCGGCGCAGCCCGGTGACGGTGAGGACGCGGTCGACGTCGGCCACGGACAGCACGTCGTCGAACGCGTCGGGGTGGCGCCACATGTGCGGCGCCACCGCGAAGATCGTGGTCCGGAAGGCGTCAGCGTCGCCGACGCAGCGCCCGAGGGCGTCGGGGATGGGGGGCTCCGTCAGCGCTCAGGAGTCGGTGCCGTCGGTGCCGTCAGCGTCGTCGGCCACGTCGTCCCCGTCCGTGCCGTCGGTGCCGTCGCCGTCGTCGGCCACGTCGTCGCCGTCGGTGCCGTCGTCGTCGGCCGTGGCGCTGGCCCGCTCATGACGCCACTCCGTGGCGATGTCCTCGTCCTTGAGACCGGAGATCACGTCAGCCATTGCAGCTCCTCGTCACGGGTCCGCTCGCTGGCCGCGACGCTAACCCGACTCACCCTCCGGAAACAGGTGTCCGGGACGGAATGGGAGCCATGCCGGCCGACTCGGCCACCAGCCGGTACGAGGCGAGCCGGTCGCCGGGATCGTGCGTGAGCGTGGTGACCATCAGCTCGTCCGCTCCCGTCCGCTCCACCAGCTCGGCCAGGCCCCGGCGCACCGTGTCGGGGCCGCCGACGATGTGCGACGCGGTCCAGCTCTTGACGATCTCGCGTTCGTGCGGGGTGTAGGTGTAGCCGGCCGCCTCCTCGGGCGTGGGGTAGCGGCCCGGGCGCCCGGTGCGCAGGCGGAGGAAGGCCAGGGCGCCCGACCCGGCCAGCCAGCGGGCGCGCTCGTCGTCCTCGGCGGCCACGACGTTCACGCCCAACATGACGTAGGGCGCCTCGAGGTCGTCCGAGGGCCGGAACGCCGCCCGGTAGGCAGCCAGGGCAGGCAGCGTGTTGGCCGCTGCGAAGTGGTACGCGAACGAGAACGGCAGGCCCAGCACGCCGGCGAACTGGGCGCTGAAGTCGCTCGAGCCCAGCAGCCACAGCGCGGGCCGGTAGCCGAGCCCGGGCACCGCGGTGACCGACCGGAACGGGTGCTCGTCGGGGAACGTCCCGGTGAAGTAGCCGATCAGCTCGACCAGCTGCTCGGGGAACTCGTCCACCTCCAGCCGGCGGCGGGACCGGCGTAGCGCGAGCGCGGTGAGCTGGTCGGTGCCGGGGGCGCGGCCGATGCCGAGGTCGATTCGGCCGGGGTGCAGCGCCTCCAGCATGCCGAACTGCTCGGCCACCACCAGCGGGGCGTGGTTGGGGAGCATGACCCCGCCCGACCCCAGCCGGATCTCGGAGGTGACCCCCGCCGCGTGGGCCAGCAGCACTGCGGGCGCGGAGCTGGCGATGCCCGGCATGTTGTGGTGCTCCGCCACCCAGTAGCGGCGATAGCCCAGGCGCTCGGCCTCGGCGACCAGGGCCAGCGAATGGCGCAACGCCTGGTCCGGCGTCGAACCTTCGCCCACCGGCGCGAGGTCGAGGACGGACAGCGGGACCGGAAGCGCGCTCACCCCATCCCCAACCATCCCAGGCCTTGTCATGTTCCGGAGCCGGGGGTCCGTCTGGGAACGTTGTGACATGACGCACGCCGGTGATGTGCTGGGGGTGGACGGGTGCCGGGCCGGCTGGGTCGGCATCGTGCTGGCCTCCGACGGCAACGTGCGAGGCGTGTTCGGCACGACCATGGCCGAGCTGGCCGCGGGGGCGGGACCGGTGGACGCCGTCGGGATCGACATGCCGCTGCACGTCACGGACGAGGTCGAGCCGCGGGCCTCGGACCTCGCCGCCCGGCTCCACCTCGGGCCGAAGCGGTCGAGCCTGTTCCTCACGCCCCCTCGCGCCGCGTACCTGGCGCCGACCTACGCCGAGGCGTGCGCGGTCTCGCGCCGCCTGACCGGAAAGGCCCCCAGCCGCCAGGCCTGGGCCCTGGGCCCCAAGATCCTCGACGTCGAAGGCTGGTGCGAAGGCGTGGACATCCCCGTGCGCGAGGTGCACCCCGAGGTGTCGTTCTCGCTGCTGGCCGGGGCGCCCATCCTCGCCAGCAAGGCCACGTGGGCGGGCCTGGAGGCGCGGCGGGCGGCGCTGGCCGCCGCGGGCATCGTGGTGCCGGTGGATCTGGGCGACGCCGGCCGCGCCGGGCCCGACGACGTGCTCGACGCCGCCGCGGCGGCGTGGTCCGCCCGCCGGATCGCGCGGGGCGAGGCCCGCTGCTTCCCGGACAACG
>DASRJN010000300.1:0-2837 GCA_035649455.1 Acidimicrobiales bacterium | reverse complement strand
TGCCGCCGTGTACGCCTCATCCGAGGGTCTCGAGACCATCGTGGTCGAGCGGGGTGCCATCGGTGGCCAGGCGGGGTCGAGCTCGATGATCCGCAACTACCTGGGCTTCGCCCGTGGGGTCACGGGAGCGGAGCTGGCCCGGCAGGCGTACGAGCAGGCTTGGGTCTTCGGCACCACCTTCCTCGATCAGGAGGTCGCAGCCCTCCGGTGCCAGGACGACACCCACCTGCTCGTCACCGCCGACGGGACCGAGATCGGGGCGCGCGCCGTCATCCTGGCGTGCGGGGTGAGCTACAACCGGCTGGACATCCCATCGCTGGAACGACTGGTCGGGGGCGGCGTCTACTACGGCGCCTCGTCCGCCGAGGCCAGAAACCTGGCGGGAGGGCGTGCGTTCATGGTGGGCGCCGGGAACTCGGCGGGGCAGGCCGCGCTCCACCTCGCGAAGTGGGCCACCGAGGTCACGCTCGTCGTGCGGGGCGACGACCTTGCGAAGAGCATGTCCCGGTACCTGGTCAATGAGATCGCGGCCGCGACCAACATCGAGGTCCTGCTGCGGTCGCGGGTCGTCGACGGCAAGGGCGCGGATCACCTGGAGATGCTGTGCATCGTCGACGACACGACCGGCGCCACCACGGCCATGCCGGCCGATGCCCTCTTCGTGCTGATCGGCGCTCGGCCCCACACCGCCTGGCTGCCGGCGCAGGTGGCACGCGATGCCCACGGCTTCGTGGTCGCCGGCGCCGAGCTGGCGCACGACGGTCTCCTCGACAACTGGCTGCTGCCGCGCTCGCCGCGGGCCTTCGAGACGAGCGTCCCGGGCGTGTTCGCGGTCGGAGACGTCCGCTCACGCTCCATGAAGCGGGTGGCGTCCTCGGTCGGTGAGGGGTCGGGGGCGATCAAGGAGATCCACCACTATCTCGAGACACGTAACAAGTGGGCCGCGTTGCGCAGGAACCCGGCGTGACCGACCCGAGCCCCGAAGGGAGCGACATGACCTGGGTCATCCACTGCGACTGCGGGCTGGCGATCAAGGGCCGCACCGAGGACGAGATCGTCGAGAACGCCCAGGACCACGCGAGAGCCAAGCACTCGTTGACGGTGACCCGGGAGCAGGCGCTGGCCCTGGCCGAGAAGGAGTAGCCACGGGCGGGCCGCGTGATCACGAGCCGTCCGTCAAAGACGCCAGGACCATCGTGCGCCCCTGCTGGTAGGGGCAACCGAGGGCCGCGAAGGCTGGCGCGAGGCTGGCGATGGCCGTCGGGTCGCCCGCCCCGATCGCCGCGGCGCGCCGGACGATCGCCGAGGCGACAGGGTTGTGCCGAGTGGCGCGGCGGGCTCGCTCGAGCCGGTGGAGGGCGTCGTCGGATCGGGCGAGGACACCAGCTTCCGCCCAGGTGGCGGCGTACCACGGCCGGAACATCATGGTGAACGCGTGCCACCACGCGTCGGGGTCGTCGACGTCGGTCTTGAGCCGGGCCAGCGCGGCGTCGGCGTCCATGCGATGCAGGTCGACGATCGCGTCGAAGGTGGGCTCCCACGCGAAGGCAGCCACCATCTGAGAGCCCCCGCCGAGCTCATCTGTGATCTGCGCCCACCGCTCGCGGCGGTCGTCGTCGCCCAGGATGCCATGGACCATCGCGACGGCATGGGCGCAGTTGGCCAGGTTGGAGACGGCCGGGCGGCCGACCCGCTCCCAGCTCACGAGGAAGCGTTCGCCCTGATCGGCGACTGCGTCGAACTGTCCCGCGAGCGCGGCGATCTTGAGCCCCGGCGCCAGCCCGAGGTGCTCCTCCTCCCGGTTGAAGGGCAAGCCGGCCAAGCGGCGGGCGAGGTCGGCCGCTCCGGGGAGGTCCCCCGCCGCCAGCAGGATCTCGGCACCGTATTTGTAGTGGTCGGTGTGCTCGAACCCGGTGGTGGCCACCGGAGGGAGGGCGCCGATCACCGCCTCGCGGCGGCGCACCACATCGACGGCCGCGGGTAGATCGTCCTGATGGAGGTGAACGGAGGACAGCAGGTCCAGCGCAGCATCCTCCATGACGAGATCGCCGGCCTCGCGAGCGAGCGTGACAGCGTCCTCCACCCTGCCGGCGGTGAGGTCGGGGTAGTCCCGATAGGCCGCCGCGACGGCGAGGGCGGCGTCGGCGAGCGGCGACCCGTCGGCGAGGGTCGTGGCCTCGACCAGGAGGGCCGCGGCCTCGGCGGGAGCCGGGACCTCCGTCATCATGCCCGGGGACCGGGTGACGAACAACGACGCCCAGGCCAGGTCGCGGGCGGCGCCGCCACGGTCGGCCGACGACGTCGCCAGGTCCGCGGCCGCCCGGAGCAACCGCATCATCTCCGTGCCGGCAAAGCGGGTGGACGCCACACCGGCCGCCCGCCGCAGCAGCGCCACTCGTTCCTCCGGTGACGGGTCGAGGTCGGCGGCCTGCTCGTATCGCCGCTGGGCCTCGGTGAGCCGCCCGCGGAGGAACAGCTGGCCGGCGAGCTGAGCCGCGAGCGCTGCCGCGGGCCCGGCCCGCTCGGGATCGCCGGCGCAGCGGAGGAGCGCGGCGCGAACGTCGTCGACGAGGTGGTCGAACCGATCGCACCAGGCGTCGTCGAGTCGTGCCGCAGCCAGCTCCGCGAGCCGAGCGCGACACCACTGGTCGTGCCGGGCCCGGACCGCCGGGAGCTCGCCCGACAGCTGGAGTTGCTCCTCGCCGTAGTCGAGGATGGTACACGGCACGCGGTAGCGGGTCGGCTCACCACGCTCGACCACGAGCAGGCTGTGGTCGGCCAGTCGCGCAAGCCCATCGGCTACCACGGCTCGGTCGATGTCCGGTGCCGCGATGGCG
>DASRJN010000299.1:0-2019 GCA_035649455.1 Acidimicrobiales bacterium | reverse complement strand
TCCTGCCCAACGACTACCTGGAGGTGCGGCTCACCTTCGGGAAGGGCGACGACGACCGGGAGCTGGCGCTGCGCAGCGTCGGGGCCGCCTGGGCCCGGCGCCAGGTGTCGCTGATGCACGCCATCGCTCCCTGGTCGGAGGGGCCCGAGTCGCCGGGGGACGCGCCGTGCTGATCCTCGGCATCACCACCTCGACCATGCAGGTCGGCTGCGCCATCGGCGGGCACGAGGGCGTGCTGGCCGAGGTCCACTCCAGCCGCGGCCGGCGCCACGCGGAGACGCTGACGCCGTCGATCGACTTCCTGCGCACCCAGGCCCGGGTCGACCTCAGCGAGATCGGCTGCGTGGCCGTCGACATCGGGCCGGGGCTGTTCACCGGCCTGCGGGTGGGGGTGGCGTCGGCCAAGGCCATGGCCCACGCGCTGCGGGTGCCGATGATCGGCGTGGCCAGCCTCGACCTGCTGGCCTTCCCGGTGCGCTGGAGCCCGCGCCTGGTGGTGGCGGCCATCGACGCCCGGCGCGGCGAGCTGTTCACCGCCTCGTACCGCCACGTGCCGGGCGGCATCCAGCGCCTGAGCGAGCGCCGGGTGTCCACGCCCGACGACCTGGCCGGCGAGCTGGAGGCGACCGGCGAAGACGTGCTGCTGGTGGGCGACGGCGCCTTGCGCTACCAGGAGGCGTGGGCCGACCTGGGCCGGGTCGAGCTGGCCGACCAGGGCGCGGCGCACCCGTCCGCGGCCTCGCTGGTGCAGCTGGCCCACGCCCGGGCCCTGCGGGAGGACTTCGTGCAGCCGTGGGAGCTCGAGCCGCTGTACCTCCGCCGGCCCGACGCCGAGATCAACTGGACGACCCGGGACGGCCACGTCAGCGAGCTCACCGGGTCGTCGCCGCCCTCGGCCGGTGGTCCCGGGGAGGTGGGCAGCTGATGGCGGCCCGCCCGCTGCCGCCGCCCGTCGACGATCCCGACGCCCTCGAGGTGCGCATCAGCTCCATGCGGCGGCGCCACCTGCGGGGCGTGCTGCGCATCGAGCAGCAGGTCTATCCCCGCCCCTGGACCTTCAGCCTGTTCCTGTCGGAGATCGGCCAGCGGGCCACCCGCCTCTACGTGGTGGCCCGGGTGGGCGGCGACGTGGTCGGCTACGCCGGGCTGTTCCGGGCGGTGGAGGACGGCCACATCACCACCGTGGCGGTGGACCCCGCCTGGCACCGACACGGCATCGCCACCCGCATGCTGCTGGCCCTCGCCCGGGGCGCCAAGCCTCGCGGCTGCAAGAACCTCACCCTGGAGGTTCGCATGAGCAACGCCGGCGCCCAGGCCCTCTACCAGCGCTTCGGCTTCGTCCCCGCCGGGGTCCGCAAGGGCTACTACCCCGAGACCGGCGAAGACGCCCTGGTCATGTGGGCCAACGACATCGACACCCCGCCCTACGCCGCCCGCCTGGCCGCCATCGAACGCACCGTCCGCGGGTCCACCATCATCGACGGCGACTGGCTGTGAAGCTGCTCATCCGGCTCTTCTGCGGTGGGCGCGAGGACAGCCGTCGCTGGGACGACATCGAGGTATCGCTCGGCTCGATACCGGACACCGACCACGAGTGGGACGATGACCCAGCCGCGTGGGTGCGCGCGCAGCGTCGCACAGATCCCCGCCGATCAGGCTGAGCCAGTGCCCGGACTCCTGTTCGACTCGACCGTACTGATCGGCGCCTGGCGCGGCCGGCCGACGGCGGATCGCGTGTGGTTCGCACGACGGTCAGGCGGCGAGCCGTGGACCTGCCCGATGTCGGCCGAGGGTGAGGGGCGGGGTGCGGGCCCCGCGACATTGGTCGCCGCGGATCGACCCTTCGTCACGCCGGCTGTCACCTCGCACCTGCCCGCGGCCAGCGTGCGCTCGATCCACTGGCCCGTGGGAAGCTGACGCGGGAGGCTGGTGGGGCATGAGTGACAGGATCCTGGGCATCGAGACGTCGTGTGACGAGACCGCGGCCGCCGTGGTGGTGCGGGCGCGGGAGGTGCGGTC
>DASRJN010000298.1:0-5312 GCA_035649455.1 Acidimicrobiales bacterium | reverse complement strand
CCTTCTCCGAGATGGGCGTGCCGCCCGAGGCGGCCAGCAGCCTGCTGTTCCCCGTCACGATGGGCTGGCAGCGAGCGGCCGAGGTGCTGTTCACCTCGCCGTGGCTGAGCGCCGCCGACGCCGTCGCCTGCGGCATCGCCCTGCGGGTCGTACCCGACGGCCGGGTGGTGGACGAGGCGCTGGCGCTGGCCGGGCGGATCGCCACCGCGCCGCTGCCCGCGCTCCGGGCCATCAAGGCGACCATGCTGGCGGGCCGGGCCGACGCGGTGGCCGCGGCTCGCGCCCGCGAGGAGGCGGCGTTCGCCCACGTCCTCAACCTGGGCTGAGTCGGGCCTCGACCTCCACGCCCGCGGCTCGGCGGCGCAGCACCAGCCGGCCGGCCGCCTCGTCCAGGTCCACCTCCACGTCGTCGAGCGGGCCGGCGGCCAGGGCGGGACTGGCGCGGCGCCGGGCGATCAGCCCGCGGTACCAGCCCAGCATGGCGGCGCGCTCGGGCTCGTCCCGCTCCTCCCAGCGCAAGACCGCGCTCGCGAAGGTGGCCGGGTCCTGGGGGTCGGGGATGTCCTCGGGCCGCCAGCCGAACGCGGCGAACTCGCGGGCCCGGCCCGAGGTCACCGCCTCCCCCAGGTCGGCGTCGTGGTCGGTGAAGTACGGGAACGGGGTGGACGCGGCCCACTCCTCGCCCTGGAACAGCAGGGGCACGAACGGCGCGCTCAGCAGCAGGGCGGCCGCCGATCGCAGCTGCTCGTGCCCGACCAGGTGGCCCAGCCGCTCGCCCGCGGCGCGGTTGCCCACCTGGTCGTGGTTCTGCGCGCACACCACGAACTGCGAGCCGTGCAGGCCGGTCGGCGGGCGCCCGAAGGTCCGCTGCCGGTGGGGCGACCAGATGCCGTCGTAGACCCAGGCCTGGCGTAGCGCCTTGGCCAGGAGCGGCAGGGGCCCGAAGTCGGCGTAGTACCCGTCGCGCTCGCCGGTGAGGGCCGCGTGCAGCGCGTGGTGCCACTCGTCGGCCCAGGTGGCGTCGAGGCCGTAGCCGCCGCGCTCGGGTGGCAGCACGAAGCGGGGGGCGTTCAGGTCGGACTCGGCGATCAGCCAGAGCGGCCGGCCCAGCTCGGCGGCCAGCGCCTTGACTGAAGTGGAGAGCTGCTCCAGCAGATGGACCGCCGAGTCGTCCACCAGGGCGTGGACCGCGTCGAGCCGCAGCCCGTCGAGGTGGTAGTCCCGCAGCCACATGCGGGCGTTGTCCACGACGAACGACCGCACGCCGTCGCTGCCGGGACCGTCGAGGTTGAGCGCCGGGCCCCAGTTGGTGGTGTGGCGCTCGCCGAGGTAGGGCCCGAACTCGCCCAGGTAGTTCCCGACCGGGCCGACATGGTTGTAGACGGTGTCGAGCAGGACCCCGAGGCCCCGGGCGTGGCAGGCGTCCACCAGCCGGCGTAGGCCGTCGGGCCCGCCGTAGGGGTCGTGCGGCGCCCACAGGTGCACGCCGTCGTAGCCCCAGCCCCGCCGGCCCGGGAACTCGGCCACCGGCATGAGCTCGATGGCGTCGACGCCCAGGTCGACGAGGTGGCCGAGGCGCCCGATGGCGCCGTCGAACGTACCCTCGGGCGAGAACGTCCCGACGTGGACCTCGTACAGCACGGCCCGGGCCAGGTCGAACCCCCGCCAGTCGTGGTCGCTCCAGGTGAAGGCCCCGGGGTCCACCACCCGGGACGGCCCGTGCACGCCGTGAGGCTGGTGGCGGGAGCGGGGATCGGCGCGCACCGGCCCGCCGTCCAGCGAGAAGCCGTAGTCGTCGCCGGGCCCGAGCCCGGCCACGTCGCCCGACCAGCCGCCCCGGTCCTCCGGGACCAGTGCGGTGCGCCGGTCGCCGGCCACCGCCTCGACCGTGCGGGACGCCCGGGGCGCCCACACCTCGACCTTCACGGCGAGGCGGCTTCCAGCACCGCCACCGGAAATGCGTCGCACAGGTCCGCGGCCCGGACCGGACCGCCCGCCACCGCCGCGCCGGTCACCACGTCGGTCCAGGGACCGGGCGGCAGGGTCACGGTGGTCGTGTCCTCCCAGCCGTCCCGGGCCTCCAGTCCCAGCACCAGGCGGGGGACCACCACCGCCACGGTCCCCCCTCGCGTGTAGCCCACGAAATGGGCCGCGGCCGGGCCCCCGAACGCCAGGGGGACGTAGGCGCCGGCCTCGCCCGGCCCGAACGCCTCGGGCCGCCGGGCCCGCAGCCCCAGCGCGGCCCGGACCAGGGCGAGCTTGGGCAGGCCCTCGTCCACCGACGTCAGGAAGTCGAACGGGTCGACGCCGTCGAGCTCGGCCAGGAGCCGCCGGCGCCGGTCGAAATCGACCGGGCGGCGGTTGTCGGGGTCGACCAGGCTCAGGTCCCACAGCTCGCTGCCCTGGTAGATGTCGGGCACGCCGGGGACGGTCAGCTGGAGCGCGACCTGGGCCAGGGCGTTGGTCCAGCCGGGGCCGACCAGCGGGGCCACGAACTCCTCCACGTCCGCCGTCAGCCGGGCGTCGCTCAGCACCGCGGCCACATACGCGTCGCGGGCGGCGTCGTAGCCGGGGTCGGGCTGCGTCCAGGACGTGCGCAGCTTGGCCTCCTTGGTGGCCTTGGCCATGTACGCCACGGCCCGGTCGGCTTCGAGCGGCCAGGCTCCGACCAGCGTCTGGAACAGCAGGTGCTGGGCGTGGCGGTCGGGCTCGCCGCCCGGCCAGTGGTGGGCGGAGGCCGCCATCCACCACCCGCAGGCCTCGGCCCAGCGGTCCGGGATCTCGGACAGCAGCGCCAGGCGGGCGCGCACATCGGCCGAGCGCTTGGTGTCGTGGGTGGAGAGGGCGGTCATGGCCGCCGGCCAGCGGTCGTGCGCGGCGGCGTTGGCGGCATGGAACGCGGCCACCCCGACGCCGAAGCGGGCGAGGTCGCCGCCCACCTCGTTGAGCGCCAGGAGCCGCGTATAGCGGTAGAAGGCCGTGTCCTCGACGCCCTTGGCCATGGCCGGGCCGGTGAGCTGCTGGAAGCGCATGACCCACTCGTCCTCCAGCGGTGTGCGGCCGGGCAGCCGCAACGCCAGCAGGTCGGCCAGGAAGCCGAGCAGGTCGGGATCGATGTCGGGCCGGCGGCCCGCCACCGCGTCGCGGGCGGCCTCGATGCGGGCGACGTCGTCGGGGCGCGCCAGCCCGGCCTCGGCCCGCACGTAGGTCCGGTAGACGTCGAAGGCGGCCAGCAGCTCGGCGACCGCGTCGTGCAGCTCGTCGCGCGTGCGGTCGCGCTGATGGCGGCGTCCCTCGCAGATCTCGACCGCCAGCGCCGTCAGCCGGTCCAGGTCGGCGCGGAGCAGCTCGCGCACCGCCAGCTCGCGGGCCTCGTGGACCACCTCGGCGACGTCGATCGGTGCGCCGGTCAGCTCCCCGTACGCCGTCGTGAGCGGCCCCTCGCCCGCGGGGTCGACGAAGAGGCCGCCGATGAGTCCCAGCCGGTCGTAACCGGTGGTCCCGGCCACGGGCCAGGCCGGCAGGTCCTCGCCTGGCTCCAGGATCTTCTCGGCCACGGTCCACACCCCGCCCGTGGCCCCCGCCAGCCGCTCGAAGTACACCGCGGGATCCCGCAGGCCGTCGGGATGGTCGATCCGCAGCCCGGTCACGCTGCCCTCGCCCACCCAGCGCAGGACCAGCTCGTGGGTGTCGGCGAACACCTCGGGGTCCTCCATGCGCAGCCCCGCCAGCGTGTCGATGTCGAAGAAGCGGCGGTAGCCCAGCTCCCGGCGCCCGGTGCGCCAGTAGGCCAGGCGGTAGTTCTGGGCATCGAGCAACCGGTCCAACCGGTCCGGGTCGGCGTTGGTCCTGGCCACCCCTTCGTCCACCGCCGCGGCGACGCCCGGCCGCTCCGCCAGCCGCGCCGCGAGCATCCGCCGCAGCGCCGCGGCGTCCCGATGGCGCTCGGTCATGGCCGCCGCGTCGGTCCGGGTGGCCCGGGGCAGCCGGTGGAAGGCGGCGGCCAGGAACCCGAGATCGTCGTCGCCGGCGGCCCGCGCCGCCTCCTCCAGCAGCGGAGCCAGCGACCGCGGATCGACGGGCAGCGTGTGGTCGAAGTACCGCACGGTGAACGTGGCCCCGTCCCGCTCCAGCCGGATCTCGCCCCGGTCGAGCACCCGCCCGAAGTGGTCGCCGAGGATCGGGAGCACGACGGTGTTGCGCAGCTTCTCCTCGGGCGGGTCCCAGGTCACGTCGAAGTGCCCGGCCCAGCGCGACGACGGCCCGTTCTCCAGCACGTCCCACCACCAGCGGTTCTCCGGCCCGGTGATGGCCATGTGGTTGGGCACGATGTCCAGCACCTGCCCCAACCCCGCGGCGCGGATCGCCTTCACCAACCGCCCATGCCCTTCCGCCCCGCCGAGAGCGTCGCTCACCCGGCTGTGGTCCACCACGTCATACCCGTGCGTCGACCCCGGCGCCGCCTGCAACACCGGCGACAGGTACACGTGCGACACCCCCAGCTCCGCCAGGTACCCCACCACCGCCGCCGCCTCGTCGAACCCGAACCCGGGCCCCAACTGCAACCGATACGTGGCCCGCGGCGCGTCCGTCACGAAGGCGGCTCGAACGGGTCCAGCTTGCGCAAGACGACGACCGAGCGGTCGGTGAGGATGAGATCGCCGCGGAGGGGTTCGTCGCCGTCGGGGTCGGGGCCGTCGAGCGCGGTGTCGAGGACCCGCTCCCAGGTGTCGCCCCAATGGCCGCTGATGGTCCACTTGCGGGGCTCGGACGAGGCGTTGAACAGGACCAGGAACGAGTCGTCCACGACCCGCTCGCCCCGCGGGCCGGGGGACGTGATGGCCTCGCCGTTGAGGAACATGCCCACGCAGGTCTCGTGGTGCTCGTTCCAGTCGGCCTCGGTCATCTCCGTGCCCTCGGGCTTGAGCCAGAGGATGTCGGCCGTGCCTCGCAGAGGGCGGCCCAGGAACCAGCGACGCCGGCGGAAGACCGGATGGTCGCGGCGGAGGGCCACCAGGGAGGTGGTGTAGGCGAGCAGGTCCTCGTCGACCGACGCCCACGGGAACCACGAGATCTCGTTGTCCTGGCAGTAGGCGTTGTTGTTGCCGCCCTGGGTGCGGCCCACCTCGTCGCCCGACAGCAGCATGGGGACGCCCTGGGACAGCAACAGGGTGGCCAGCAGGTTGCGCCGCTGGCGGGCCCGCAAGGCCAGGATCTCCGGGTCGTCGGTGGGGCCCTCCACGCCACAGTTCCAGGACCGGTTGTAGCTCTCGCCGTCCTGGTTCGCCTCCCCGTTGGCCTCGTTGTGCTTC
>DASRJN010000297.1:0-4862 GCA_035649455.1 Acidimicrobiales bacterium | reverse complement strand
CAGGGCGGGGTCTTGGCGAAGGCCCACAGGGCGCCGAACAGCACCATCACCACCAGGCCGGCGGACGACGTGCGGGACAGGCCGCCGGCCAGGTCGGTCCAGCCCCAGTGGGCCGCGGCGTCGGCGAAGCCCTCCTCCGAGCGCTCCAGGGCGCGCAGCCCGAACTGCACGGTCCACAGCAACGCCAGCGCCACCAGGCCCGGGACGGCACAGAAGCTGGGGTTCCGCAGGGCCAGCCCCACGGCCGAGAGCGACAGCAGCCGCGATCGGCTGCGGCTGGGGTAGGTGGTGATCATGCGGTAGTCGGTCACGTCGTCCAGATCGTCGGGCGTGACGCCGATCGACGCGTGCGAGGGCAGCACGTGGGTGGGGTGGAGGAACGCCCCGCCGCCTCCGCTGGTGATCTTGTGGGTCGGGCCGATCTCCTCCTCGGCGCCCAGCTGCTGGTAGCGGGAGTAGTGGTGCGAATCGCCGGCCAGGGTCAGCTTGAGCTGGATGCCCGCCGGGCGCAGGATGGCCCGTTCGAGGTAGGCGAGGTTGCGGTAGGCGTGCGGGTTCCGGTCGAGCAGGGTCCAGCTGGGCACGGCCGTGGCCAGGATCAGCCGGTCGCCGGACTGGGCCCGCTCGGCCACCCGGGCGAAGAAGTCGAGCTGGGGCTCGTCGATGAGGGCGTCGGACTGGATGTCCACGCCCCACAGCCACCAGCGGTGGGGCAGCTGGGAGGCGAAGTAGCTGCGGGTCTGGTGCGACCGCCAGCCGCCGATCCAGCGGCCCTGGCCGAACAGGCGCATGAACCCGGTGAGGCCGTCGAACCAGTCGTGGTTGCCGGGGATGGCGTAGAGCGTGCCCGAGGGCGGCTCGGTCCAGGGCAGGGCCGCCCGCCACGGGCCTTCCAGCCGGTGGTCGTAGCCGTCGGGGCTGGCCACCGGGTACACCTCGTCGCCGCCGAACACCAGGATCTGCCCCCGGGGCAGGGGCTGGTCCGCTCCCGGCACCGACAGCTCGCGCTGGGCCACCACGGAGGCGACGGTGGCGGTGGCCTCGAAGCCGTCGCCGGTGTCGGCCACGTAGTCGAGCCACAGCTCGTCGGCGTGGGCGAAGCGCAGGTCGGGGGAGGCCGCCTTGGCCGACTGCAGCTCGCGCTTGTCCAGGAACGACCCGAACACCGAGGCCACGCCCACCCGCAGGCCCGAGGCGGCCAGCACCCCGGGCGAGAACCAGCGCACCGCGGGCTGGGGGTCGAAGCGAAGCTCGTGGGGCGTGAAGCTGGCCGGCCGGGGAGGCGGGGCCTCCTCGCCGGCGACGCGCCGCCGCCAGCGCGGGCGGGGATCGTCGGCATCCATCCCGAGATTCTGAACCCGCTATGTGACAGTCTGGCGGACCCCTCGCGCGATCTCGACGTCTTCGCGGGCGGCGATCACCAGGACCCGGGCTCGCGAGCCGGGAGCGGTGATGTCGGCGTCGGGGACGGCCGAGGCGTTGGCCTCGGGGTCGTAGGCGACGCCGAGGTGGTGCAGCCCGCCGGCGGCCGCGGCTCGCACCGCGGGGGCGTTCTCTCCCACCCCGCCGGTGAACACCAGGGTGTCGAGCCCGCCCAGGCTGGCCACCATGGCCGCGATCGAGGACCGCAGCCGGTGGTGGTAGGCGCCCAGCGCCAGCCCGGCCTCGCCGTCCCCGTCCCCGGCCCGGGCGATGACCTCGCGCATGTCGGCCGTGCCCGCCAGGCCGAGGAGGCCCGACCGGTGCTCCAGCGCGTCGGTCACCTCGTCGGGCGGCAGGCCCGCCTGCGTGACCAGCCACAGCACCGCGCCGGGATCGACCGTGCCCGAGCGAGTGGCCATGACCAGCCCCTCCAGCGGCGTGAACCCCATGGTGGTGTCCACCGACCGGCCCTCCCGCACCGCGCACAGCGACGCGCCCGCGCCCAGGTGGCAAACGACGACGTGGCGCGGGTCCGCCCCCAGCTCCACCGCCCGGCGCGAGGCATACGCGTGGGACAGCCCGTGGAAGCCGTAGCGGCGTACGCCCAGGTGCTCGCGCCAGTCCCGCGGCACCGCGTACACGCTGGCCTCGGGGGGCAGCGTGGCGTGGAACGCGGTGTCGAAGCAGGCGACCGCGGGCAGGCCGGGCACGGCCCGGCCCACCGCATCCAGCGCCGCCAGGGCGCGGGGCTGGTGCAGGGGCGCCAGCGGGGTGAGGGCCTCGATCCGATCGCGCACGTCCCCCTCGACCAGGACCGGCTGGAGGAACTCGCGGCCGCCGTGCACCACCCGGTGCCCCACCGCGTCGTAGGGCGCGAGGCCGTCGAGCTCGCGGGCGAGGTCGGCGGGCGGGATCTGCTCGACGGCCGGCAGGTCGGCGCGGGCCACCACCGTGTCGTGGTCGTCGACCACCCGCAGCTTGAGGGTCGACGACCCGGCGTTGACGACGAGGACGCGCACGCCGCCCCTTGGGGATCAGTAGGGCCAGGTCCAGTTGCGCACCGCGGGCAGGTCGTCGCCCACGGCCCGCGTGTAGTCCCGGGCCTCGCGGCGCCGGGCCTCCATCTCGTTGCGCACCTCGGCCACCGCCACGCCCAGGTGCGGCACCCGGTCCACCACGTCCATCACCAGGTGGAAGCGGTCGAGGTCGTTGAGCATGACCATGTCGAACGGCGTCGTGGTCGTGCCCTCCTCCTTGTAGCCGCGCACGTGGATGTTGGCGTGGTTGCGGCGCCGGTAGGTCAACTGGTGGATGAGCGAGGGGTAGCCGTGGAAGGCGAACACCACCGGCCGGTCGGCGGTGAACAGCGCGTCGAAGTCGGCGTCGGTCATGCCGTGGGGGTGCTCGGACGACGGCTGCAGGCGCATGAGATCGACCACGTTGACCACCCGGACGTTCAGGTCGGGCAGGCGCTGGCGCAGCAGGTCGACGGCGGCGAGCGTCTCCAGCGTGGGCACGTCGCCGCAGCAGGCCAGCACGACGTCCGGCTGGGCGCCGCGGGCCTCGGACAAGCGGGGCGACGACGCCCAGCGCCACTCGGAGGCGCCGGCCCGGCAGTGCTCGATGGCCTCGTCCATGCCCAGCCAGTTGGGCAGCGGGTTCTTGCCCGCCACCGTGACGTTCACGTAGTCCCGGCTGCGCAGGCAGTGGTCCGTGACCGACAGCAGGGTGTTGGCGTCGGGCGGCAGATAGACCCGCACCACCTCGGCCTTCTTGTTCACCACCACGTCGATGAAGCCCGGGTCCTGGTGGGAGAAGCCGTTGTGGTCCTGGCGCCACACGTGGCTCGACAGCAGGTAGTTGAGCGACGGGATCGGCGCCCGCCATCCCAGCTCGCGGGTGATCTGGAGCCACTTGGCGTGCTGGTTGAACATCGAGTCCACGATGTGGACGAACGCCTCGTAGCAGTTGAACAGCCCGTGGCGCCCGGTGAGCGTGTAGCCCTCCAGCCAGCCCTGGCACAGGTGCTCGGACAGGATCTCCATGACCCGACCGGAGGGGGCGATGTGGTCGTCGGTCGGCCGGATCTCGCCCAGCCACACCCGATCGGTCACGTCCAGGATGGCGCCCAGGCGGTTGGACACCGTCTCGTCGGGCCCCATGACCCGGAACGTGGCCAGGTTCCGGGCCACGACGTCTCGCAGCCAGCCGCCCATGACCCGGGTGGGCTCGGCGCTGGACTCGCCCGGGCGGGTCACGGCCAGCGCGTAGTCCCTGAAGTCGGGCAGGTCGAGCGGGCGCGTGAGCACGCCGCCGTTGGCGTGGGGGTTGGCGCCCATGCGCCGGTCGCCGTCGGGGGACAGGGCCGCGATCTCGGGCTGGAGGCGCCCGGTGGCGTCGAACAGCTCCTCGGGGCGGTACGAGCGCAGCCAGTCCTCCAGCAGCCTCAGGTGCTCGGGGTTGTCGGCCAGCCCGGCCAGCGGCACCTGGTGGGAGCGGTACGTGCCCTCCACCTGCACCCCGTCCACCTCCCGCGGGCCGGTCCAGCCCTTCGGAGTGCGCAGGACGATCATGGGCCAGCGGGGCCGGGTGCGCTCGCCGCCCTCCCGCCAGGCCCGCTGGGCGGACGCGATCTCGTCCAGCGCGATGTCGAGCGTGTCGGCCAGGGTGCGGTGGACCAGCTCGGGGTCGTCGCCCTCCACCATGTGCACGGTGTGGCCGTAGCCCTCGAACAGGCGGACCAGCTCGTCGTCGGAGATGCGGTCGAGCACCGTGGGGTTGGCGATCTTGTAGCCGTTGAGGTGGAGGATGGGCAGCACCGCCCCGTCGGTGACGGGGTTGAGGAACTTGTTGGAGTGCCAGGACGCGGCCAGCGCGCCCGTCTCGGCCTCGCCGTCGCCGACGACGCACGCCACCACCAGGTCGGGGTTGTCGAAGGCGGCCCCGTAGGCGTGGGCCAGCGCGTAGCCCAGCTCGCCGCCCTCGTTGATCGAGCCCGGCGTCTCCGGGGCGGCGTGGCTCGGGATCCCTCCCGGGAACGAGAACTGGCGGAACAGCTTGCGGATCCCGTCCTCGTCCTGGCCGATCCTCGGGTAGATCTCGGTGTAGGTGCCCTCCAGGTAGGTGTTGGCCACCATGCCGGGGCCGCCGTGGCCCGGGCCGCACACGTAGATGACGTCGAGGTCGCGGGCGCGGATCACCCGGTTCAGATGGGCGTAGATCAGGTTGAGTCCCGGGGTCGTGCCCCAGTGCCCCAGCAGGCGGGGCTTCACGTCGTCGAGGGTCAGCGGCTCACGCAGGAGCGGGTTGTCGAGCAGGTAGATCTGGCCGACGGACAAATAGTTCGCCGCGCGCCACCAGGCATGGACGAGACTTAGCTCTTCCTCGGTGGCGGACATGGCCGGGGGAGCGGTGGTCGCCATGCCCGCGATGCTTCCACA
>DASRJN010000296.1:0-6125 GCA_035649455.1 Acidimicrobiales bacterium | reverse complement strand
GGCTCGATCATGGTCATCTTCTTCGCCCTCGCCGGGTTCATCTTCCTCATCACCCAGTACTTCCAGTTCCTCAAGGGCTACGCCCCGCTGAGCACAGGCGTGCGGATCCTGCCCGTCGCCATCTGCATCGCCGTCGGCTCGGTGGTCGGCGTGCGGCTCTCGGTCACCATCGGCAACAAGGCGGTCGTCGCCACGGGTCTCTTGCTCGTCGGCGTGTCCTTCGCCTGGGTGTCCGGCAACACCATCGCGACTTCCTACGGCGAGATCGCCGGCCAGATGGTCCTGGCCGGCCTCGGGATGGGCCTGACCACCGCCCCTGCCACCGAGGCGATCATGGGCGTGGTGCCCAAGGAGAAGGCCGGCATCGGCTCCGCCGTCAACGACGCCACCCGCGAGCTCGGCGCCACCCTCGGTGTAGCCATCATCGGCAGCGTCTTCGCGTCCCTGTACGCGTCGGGCATCCAGGAGTCCGCCGGCTCGCTCCCCGCTTCCGCCGTCGACGCCGCCAGCGAGTCCATCGGCGCCGCCATCGCCGTATCCAACGAGTTGGGTCCCGCCGGCACGAGCCTGCTCGACGCGGCCCAGACCGCGTTCTTCGACGGGTTCCGCGTCGGCTGCCTCCTTGCCGCCGGTGTCCTCATCGCGGGCGCCGTGTTCGCGGCCCGCTTCCTGCCCTCCCGCCCCACAGTCATCACGGCGCCCGAGCCAGAGGCTGTGCCCGCACCCGCTCTGGAGAGCGCCGGTGTCGCCGTGGCTGCCGGCATGCCGGGCTGTTGCTGGGATCGGGAAGACTCGTCCTCGGCATCCACCGGGATGGTCAGCGCCGCGACAGGACCACGTGGGTGACCGTCTTGGTGGAAACCAACTGCGAGCATTCGTAGTTCTTCCCGACGTCGCCGAGGTCGTCGAGCAGGCGTTCACCATCGGGATGGGCTCCGGGGATGATCGCGAGGAAACTGTTGGCTATCGCTCCTCAACGCGCGGGCGTGGTGAGAGCGCGGTGGACGGGATCGATGCTGAGCTCCATCAGGAACTGCAGGTCCTCGCGGGGGAGCAGGCTCTTCATGGCCTGCACGACCCCGGAGTGGTCACCGTCATCGATGGCGTCGGCGTGCTGGGTGACGGCCTCGAGGAAGGCATCGATGTAGATCCGCTGGCCGGCGAGCAGCTCCTTGCCGCCGGCGGGGCCGTGGCCCACGTAGAGAGTGACATCGGTCGGCAGGTCACGGTCGAGACGAGTCAGGGTGGCCAACCACTCCTCCCAGTGCGTGTCAGCGAGGAAGGCGTGCATGCCGTTGTAGGCGACGTCTCCCGCGAACACGGTGCCGCGGTCCAGCCACCAGATGCTGTCCGCGGACGACTCGCCCGGACCGAGCTCCTCGACCCGCAGGGTGATCCCTCCGAGGGTCACCTCTCCATCGACGTCGACCGGCTGGTTGGGGAACAGCCGGCTCGTGGGCCACTCGGCGCCCATCATCGGGCCCACCACCTCGTTCTTGAGACTGTCGTCGCGGCGGATCACGGCGTCGACTGCCCTGGTCGCCACGATCGGCACCTCGGCATCACCGATCACGTGTCCGAGCCCGGCGTAGTGATCGGGGTGCGGGTGGGTGATCACCACCCCGGCCAAAGGTCGGCTCGCCCGGGTGACGGCTTCGCGGACCATGGCGGCGTCCGAGACGGTCAGCATGCCGTCCACCACGACGACGCCGTCGGGGCCGTGGATGACGAAGGAGTTCACCGCCATCACCCGGCCTTCGATGCGGTCGATCTGGTAAGTCACGGTTCAATTCCTCCGATCACGTTCGAATCGGACATCCCGGCGCCAGCAGCGTCGGTGAGGTCCACGTATCGCCGGCCGGTGTCCGAGGCCTCGCCGCGAGGGGGCTGCACCGTCGAACCGCTCGCGTGCTCGATCGAGGCCGATCATCGCGGCGAGCATCAGTGTGGGGTCCATCGGGTCCTCTCAGAGTGACGGCCGGGCCTGGTAGGGCGAGCGGCCTCAGCAGCCTCTCGTCGTAGTGCATGAGTGGGCGTACTCGATTTGTCTCGGGATGCACCGAACGAGGACTTGCAGGCCCGGCATCGGGGTGTAGTAGGCGCGAGCCTGGTCCCGTTCGTCGACGAAGATCTCGCTGAGGCCGATTCGCACGTCGCTCTCCTTGCTGTCCCGTTGTCATAGGTTCGAAGTCGCGGTGGCTGCTACGGCGGTCATCACGTCCAGGGGGAGGTGGACGCAACGATCCGTTGGCACCAGGACCCGAGTTCTCACGCCATCGCTCCTTGCTTCGGCCAGCCGAGGTGGCCTTGCGGGCGATGATTCGACACGCCATACGAGGTGTCGAGGCAGCACACCGGCAACTTTCCGGCAACTTTGCTCAGCGTGGACGGGCGCGCGGCATCGTCCACGCCAACGCGGCAAGGCCGGGGTCCGTTGACCAGTCAGGCAGCTTGCGCTGCAAAGGCACGAACGAGCAGGTCCGGAAGCTCGTCACGTGGTCGTGCCGACATGGCACCCAAGCACTGCGCCCAGCGGTCGGCGCTGACGATCGGTGCCCACCGGTCGCGGATCCGGTCGAGCCGAGCGGCAACACCGGCCGGAAGCACCATGTGCTGGTCGTCCCGCAGCGCGACCGCCGCGGCTGTAGCCGCGGCCGCGATCTCGACGTCGTCCACGGAAAGCGCCAAGCCCGTGAGCACCTCGATCTGCAGCAGTGGCCGGCCGTGGCGTCGTAGGTTCGTGAACGCCTGGGCGAAGGCTCCCGCGGCCTCCTCCCCGGCATTGAGCCGCACCTCCCCCTCGGCCCACAGCGCAGCTCCCACGGCCGTGCCCATCCCCAGCTGGGTTGCCTTGGTGAGGGCGACCGAGGCGAGATCACGAGCTCGATCGATCTCACCGAGACCGGCGGCCGCTACCGCTCGCTCGGCGAACCAGAGAACGTCGAGATCGTCTAGGCCGGTCAGGAGTGGTGGTACGGCCTCGGCGCCGAGTCGGTCGACGGCGGCAAGGTCACCGCGGAGCCGAAGGATGTCGGCCAGGACCGCGAGCCCCGTCGCCAACCGGTACGGATAGCCGTGCTGGCCGGCGATGGCGACCGCCCGCCGGGCGGTCTGCTCGGCCTCGGCCAGGTCACCGAGCTGAGCCAGGCCGGAGGCGAGAGTCGACAAGGCCCAGCACTGGAAGCAGAGGTCGCCGATCGACTCGAGCGTCCCGGCCGCCTCACGACTGAGCCGCACCGACTCCTCGAGGGACCCGCGCAGGTCGAGCTCGCCGAGGGCGACGGTGGCCAAGGCGACGCCGTGGGCGTCGCCTCGGCCTCGAAATGTCTCGAGGCTCTCCTCGGCCAAGCGGCGGGACACCTCGGCGTGCCCTGCATAGTTGGCGAGGCTGGCGGCGTGGAGTCGAGCCAACGGCGCGTGGTCGACTGCACCGGCCCGCTGCAACAGGGCCTCGAACCACGCAAGCCCCTCGTGCAGGCTGCCGCGGAAGAGCCAGTAGCGATAGAGGTCCATGGCGAACGCCAAGCCTGTCGCCGCATCATGCTGCTCGAACCACTCCAGGGCGGCCCGCAGGTTGTCACGATCGGCGCTGAGACGCTGAAAGACGGTCTTGCTGGCCGCGGCCAGGTCGTGCTGCAGATCTGAGACCCAGCGACGGAAGTAGTCCGCGTGACGAGCGGTCGCGGTCTCGGCGATCTCCGCGTCGCGGGCGTGGGCGGCCGCGAAGGCCTGGATGGTGGGCAGCATCGAGAAGCGCCAGCCGCTCGTGTCGTTCGTCTCCACCAGGCCCAGCGCCGCCAACCGGTCGAGCTGGTCGAGCACCGATCCCTGGCCGACCACCTCGGTTGCGGCCTCGAGCGTCCAGCCGCCATGGAACACCGAAAGGCCGTGAAGAACGTGCCGCGTCTCGTCTGTCAGCAGGCCGTAGCTGGCATCCAGGGCGCTGCGCAGCGAGCTGTGCACGGCGGGCCGGGCGCCCTGAAGATCGTGAACATCGAGCGGATCGGCGCTGATGGCATCCAGCACGCCGCGGAGGCCGAGCACTCGCCAGCTGCCCGCGGCAAGCTCCAGCGCGAGTGGCAGCCCGTCGAGACGGCGACACACCTCGCCTACCGCCGCAGCGGTGTCGGGGCTCAGGTCGAAGCCCGGTGTGGTACAGCGGATGCGGTCGACGAGGAGCTCGACCGAGGACACCGACTCGAGATCCTCCAGGCCGCGCACGTCACCTGGGACCGCCAACGGCCGGACGGGCCACGCCTGCTCGTCGGGTAGCCCGATCGGTGCCCGGCTCGTCACCAGCGCCGTCGTCTCGGGAACGCGCTGAAGCAACTCGGTGAGAACGTGACCGACGCCATCGAGCTGCTCGACGTTGTCCACGACGAGCAGCGCCGGCTCGCCCCCCAATCGGGTGCCGATCGCCTCGACCGTGACCTCGGAGAGGCCGAGCGCGCCGGCCACGGCGTCGAGCACGTAGGTCGATTCGCCCGGACCCGACAGCGGCACCCACCACACGCGCCGACCCCGTCCGGCGGCGGCCTCGGCGACAGCCAGGGCCAGACGGGTCTTCCCGATGCCCGCCACACCCGTCAGCGTGACCAGACGCGTCGACCCGCCCAGGACCACCTCGACCAGTCTCGCTAGCTCCACGTCCCGACCAACGAGTCGGGACAGCGGGACCGGGATCGACCCCCCGATCGCTGCGGCGGCCATCCGACGCGCCTGCTCGTGGAGATCGGCCAGCCGCTCGAACCGTTGCCGTTCCCCAGCGTCCATATCGAGTGCTTCCGCCAGGGCCCGGACCGACGAGAACCGGGGCGTCGCCGGCCGGCCACTCTCGAGGCTGCGGATGGTTCGCACGCTCACGCCGGACCGTTCCGCCAACCCCTCCTGGGTGAGTCGGGCCCGCCGGCGGAACCCGCGCAACACCGCCCCGAACGTCTGACTGCCACTCATCGCTGCACCAGAGTCGTGACGACCTCCTCGGCCACGCCGACCGGCGGACGAGGGTTGCATTGTACGCGTTTCACCCGCGTCCCCACATGTCGGATCGACATCACTCGTACCCCATACGCTGCGGCTTTGTCGGGGGCTCCGGGGCACAGGCGGCGATGGCCGCGGCGACGAAGTCGACCACACCGCGACGGCGATCGTCGCGCTGTCGCGCGACCGCCAGCTCGCTGAGCGAAGGACCGGGCACCGTCACGCAGCACGCGCCCGGCACCCCGGAATGGCGGACTAGCGTCCGTGGCATGGAGACCGTCATCGTCGGAGCGAATAGCTCGGAGACCGCCGCCAAAGCAGTCGAACGGGCCGGCATGGTGGCGGCAAAGCTGGGTGCCCGCCTGGTCGTCGTGACTGCGTATGGCACCGATGACATCGGAGAGATCGACGTCGGGAGCGACACGTACGTCGTCAGCACCGCACAAGAGGCGAACGCCTTCGCTGAGCAGACCGCGGCGCGCCTCGGCACCGAATACGGCATCGTGGCGCGGGGAGTGGCAGCGAAAGGCAACCCGGAGAGGGTCATCCTCGACGCGGCCAAGCAGTTCAACGCTTCGGTCATCTTCGTAGGCAACGTCCGCATGCAGGGTCCGGGGAGGCTCCTCGGCAGCGTGGCGAACCACATCGCGCACCACGCTCCGTGTGACGTATACATCGTCAAAACCGCCTGACACGGTGGTGAGCCACCCCAGCGATATTTCGCAAGTGCCACCACAAGCAGTCCTGTGCTTTGTGAGTTCTGGACGCGGCGCCGCACACTGTATTCGGACCAGACGCGAGCAGACGCGGTGGCCATGATCGAGGTGGCGCGGCTGGCACCAGCCGGTTCGATCTCTGCGGGGAGATTGGCAGAGAATGCGACCTGGTTGGCAACACATCGTGCCGAACGATGTGGTCCCCTCGAGGGGTGACCAGCGCTGCCCCGCCCGTGGACGACCCACAGTTCCCGGCACCGAGCCGCTTGAGCGCGCTGAGGCACCGGTGGCCGACCGCCTTCGCCGTCCTGCTGGCGCTGGCCACCGCCGGAGACGCTGGCAATGGCTCGATCACCGGGCTGGCCGAGGCGTTGGTGCTCTTCCCGCTGGGCTACCTGCTCGCCTCGGTGATCGGGCGGCCGGGCCTCT